>CAYSMI010000028.1:0-6183 GCA_964432165.1 uncultured Acidiferrobacter sp. | reverse complement strand
ATCGTCTCGGCAAGCAGCTCACCCTGTTCAACCTTCTCGCCGGTCCTGTGCAGGTAGGTCTGCTTGCGTTCGGTGTTTTCTTGTATCGAAGACGACGAACGATGCGTTTGAGCGGCGGCGATTATGCTGCGAATTCCGGGTGACTCAGAAGCTTCTTCAGGCAACTTGCCTTTGACCAGCCTCTTTCTGCTCGGCGGAATCTCCAAAGGTGGCTCTTATTTCATGGCCGGCTTCAGAGAGCAGATCTGCCATGGCTTGAGCCATGGGCAGCGGTGGAACAACTTTCTCCCAGATCAGGCCAACCGGCTTACTGATGACGGGGTCGACAAGCTCGATCTCCCTAGTACCGGGGAAGGCGTCATTGGTGCGGCTGAAGCCGTTTGGCACAATGGTCGCGATATCTCCCTGCATCACGTGAAAAGCCAACTGGAAAATCGAGTTGCACTCCAGATTTGGAGTTGGATTGCAACCGACACACTCGAAGGCTTCATCCATAACCTCACGTTCTCTCATGGTCGGAGATAACAGGCCAAGACGAAGTTCTGCCGCCTGTGCCCAACTGATGCTCTTCTGTTTTTCGGAGAGCATATTTTGAGGGATCATCAGGCTCAATTGCTCTTCATAGAGCGCCATGGTGTTCAGCTTCTTAAGCGATGCCCCCTCGAGATAGGTGATGCCGACATCAAGTTCGAAGTTGTGTAGCTCATTGATCAGCTTGTCGGAACCCAGGAATTGAATGTCGACCTCGACGGATGGATACAACGCCGAGAATAACTGGTTAATTCTCGGCAGAACCGGAGAACTGGTGGGCATCGCCCCAAGGCGAATTCGGCCGGTGAGGTTGCGTCGCATAATAGCGAGTTCTTCCAGCATACTTTTGCGGTCCGCCAGCAGCCGCTTAGCCCAACCCACCACACGCTCGCCCTCCGGTGTGAAGCCCTGGTAGCGCTGATGACGCAGAATGATCGGCACGTCGAGTTCGGCTTCCAGTTGTTGCAGGGCGCTGGAAAGGCTGGGTTGGGATACGTGGCACCGCTCAGCGGCTCGGCCGAAGTGACCTTCCTTCTCAAGCGCAATCAGGTATTCAAACTGTCGTAAGAACATGACTTCCTCCTTTGTTAAATCCGCTTGCTACCCTTGGTAGCCGGACCTAGGCAAGTTCACTGATAGACCTAGGCAATGATTCTTATAATAAGGTCAATATTTACCTATCTTGATTTGTCTTCGCAACCATGAACTTTCTAAGGGTAATTAATTTCGATGCTAAAGCCAGACCGGGAGGATTCCTCGACGCGGATCCATACCGGTTTGCCCGCACTTCTTCGAACCTACAATATCAAAAGACCAGTTTGGCAGATGCACCGTCGAGGAGGAGTTCACCGTGAGTGTTGGGGTGCTTGCGTTTGCAGGGGTGGTAACGGTTGTTGTGGGGATTTTGATCGGAGCTATTGGCATCGGAGGTGTCCTGCTGGTGCCGATGCTGACGTACGTTCTCGGCATCAGTATTCATGTCGCCATTGCGACCGCCATGTTCTCGTATCTGTTTACAGGGCTTGTTGGCGCATTTGAATATTCCCGACGTGGGTCTATAAATTGGGGTAAAGGTCTGTGGCTGTGTCTTGGCGGTATGCCCGGCGGGTATCTGGGCGCAATGACGGCCTGGTCGACGCCCGGAATTATTCTCGAGACTGTGATTGGCACTTTAGTGTTTCTTTCCGGACTTCAGGCATTACGGCAAGGGGAGCGCCAGGACGTCCAAGGGGGCGCTTTAAATGCACCAGCCTTGTGTCTGATTGGCCTGGTCACTGGCTTCGCTTCAGCAATAACCGGCACAGGCGGCCCACTGGTACTGGTGCCGCTACTGCTCTGGCTAAAGGTGCCAACACTGATGGCCGTAGGACTCAGCCAGATTATTCAGATTCCGATTGCATTGTTGGCAACAGGTGGAAATCTGACTTTTGGTCATGTTGATTTTGCATTGGGGCTAGGGCTGTCTGTCATTCTGGTCGGAGGTGTCGTGATTGGTGCTCGGGTGGCACATCAGGTGTCCCGAGATACGTTGAAGCGCATTATTGCTACCGCGCTGTTGATCACCGGAGGGGCTATGCTGACGCGCGTCGTGAGCCTTGCACTCTGATCGTATGGTGACATTAGCGTTCGACCAGTGGCGACGCGAGGCGATAAATTCAGAGGTTCAGGCGGTTAACTGCCGTGCTGCCGCGGCCTTATTTGATTTTTCGTTTATGTCTATCCTTAGGATCAGCGGTCGTGACGCTGCGTCTCTCATCAGTCGCTATGTCCGCCGGGATGTCTCACAGATGTCGCTCGGAAGTATCCGCTATTGCCTGCACTCAGACCCCGCGGGAAAGGTGCGCAGTGATCTCACGGTTTGGAGAGTTAACGACAGCACCTTCGATGTCATGAGCGGAGAAAGGCGGGA
The DNA here is from genome assembly GCA_964432165.1 of uncultured Acidiferrobacter sp. Classification (GTDB taxonomy): domain Bacteria; phylum Pseudomonadota; class Gammaproteobacteria; order Arenicellales; family UBA868; genus UBA868. The sequence continues at coordinate 3,743 of CAYSMI010000028.1, read as the reverse complement.
TGTCGAAGGTCTCGCAAGGCAATCCAGCACCAACGCCAGGGTGGAAAACCTTACGGAGGGAACGGCGGTCTTTGCCGTTCAGGGCCCGATGTCATTGGTGACAATGATGCCGGTCTGCGAGGGCGGCGGCCTGGCGGAACTTCGCTACTTTGCGTTTTGTGATCTTGAAATTCATGGAGTCCCTGCCCGTATCGGCAGATTGGGTTACACCGGTGAACGCGGATTTGAGATTGTCGTTGATACCACTCATGCCAAAAGCCTGTGGACTTCCCTTTCCGGGCATATCGAGGTTGCGGGCTTTGCCGTAGCAGATATCCTGCGGATCGAGGCCGGCTTTTCGCTTTTTTGCAATGAATTCGAAGTCGGAGTAACAGCAAAAGAACTTTCAATGGATCGCTTCGTCGATGGGCCTGACAGCCAAGCGCTTGGATTAAAGTCGCTGGTGTGTTTTTCTGCAACGGCAAAAGAAAAGCCGATTTTGTGGCAACGACCCCAAAACGGAGTGTCAATACCTGGGCCAAGTGAAATTCTGGCAACGTCAGCCTGTTTCAGCCCCCTGACAGAGTCGGTCCTTGGCCTAGGTTATATCGCGCGGCAAGAGGAGCATTCGGCACTAGCCTTAATCGATCCACTAGGACAGTTTGAAGATATAAAGCTTCGACAGCGACCTTTTTTCGATCCGAAAAAGCAGATTGTTCTGGGAGGGTGGGACGATAATTTCGAACCGGTCCCGAGAGCGTGAGATCTGTTCACGGAGCATGCCGGGGCATGCGCATCCAACGTCAGGTCCGCCACAAGCCGACCCCTATCGAACGATAAGACAATGCTTTTGACGGATTAAAGAGGCATGTCTACTATGACTTTGTCACCGATTCCCTCGTTATCTGTTAAACAACCCGCTGATTTGAATACCAGCCTGTTGCCAGCGGTGACGTAAACCGAAAACCCCAAAAGGAGACAACAAATGGCTGAAGATAAGCCCCGGCGAAAGGTCACTCTTAATCAGCTGCGCCGTAAGGCGCGCGAGGGCGAACAGATCGTGCAAATGGCGATCTATGATTATCGAAGTGCGGTCATCGCGGATAGGCTCGGAATAGATATCCTCTGCGTTTCAGATACCGGAGGAATGATTCTATTTGGCCACAAGAGTACCGTTACTGTGACCTTCGATGAGGTCATGATGATGTCCAAAGCAATCGACCGCGGCAGTAACTATGGATTGCGGATGGTGGATATGCCTTACTGGAGTTTTCACGTGTCTCCTGAGCAAGCCGTTGAAAATGCTGGGAGGTTTGTCCATGAAGCCAACGCCGAGGTGATGAAATGTGAGGGTAACAAGCACCACGCGCGAAATATTGAGGCGATCAATCGTGCTGGGATCCCAGTTCAGGGGCATATCGGCATCACCCCGATGCGGATGCCTCAGCTAGGCGGTTTCTTCGCGCAGGGGAAGACAGCCGACCGTGCTGCTGAACTGGTCGACGATGCCTGGGCTATGGTCGACGCGGGATGCTTCTCGATCATGTGCGAGGTGACGACCCAGGAAGTCAACGAGTATTTGGCTCAGGTGTTGCCGGTGCCGGTTATCAGTCTTGGAGCCGGCTTGGGTGGCCACGGAGTTCATATCATTACCTCTGATCTGATGCATCTTTACGAAGAGCATACGCCCCGCCACTCAAAGGTCTACACGGACCTTATTCCCATCATGGAAGATGTGTTCACCCGTTACCGTGATGAGGTTAAAGCACAGGTTTATCCGGGACCGGAGCACACGGTGTACATGAGCGATGAAGAGACATTGAAATTTGCCCGTAACATGAAATGGGACGCAAAACTCGAACAGCTAGATGCTAAGGCTAGTAAGAAGGGTAGAAAAAAGACTGCAAAAAGAACATCATTACCGGCCAAGAAAAAGACTAAGGTGGGGGCGCGCAAAAAAAGTTCGAAAAAGACAAGATAGGTACGGACGGTACGGACAGGATCCGTGCTGTGGTGAAGGTATCTGCCGGGGCGAGTTATGGGTGGAGTATCTTTCCCGGGTCGCGCTCAAGGAGCACCCGTAAGTAAGAAGGCAAGGGGCCTCTACCGAACGGTGAAATATTAGGGATTTGCGTTCTAATACGGAGTTCTAGGCGTCATTTCTGATAACTATCAGTTTATTGATCTGAGTGATTTTACAAATCAGATTTTCAGACTTTTAATCTCACTAAATAGAGCCCAAATCAAATTCGTGACGGTTTGAAGAATGAGGTGGATTTCAGTAACCGCCGTAGCAATGGTAAAGGAGTGAATCACGATGCCAGCGAGAAACGCCAAGCAGTGGGGAAAAGTTCCTGGAAAAATTTCCTCGGGAGAATATGTCGACAGCCGGATTTATTCTGACCGGGAGATCTTCGAAGAAGAAATTACGAAAATCTTCCGTAAGGTTTGGATGCCGGTCTGTCACGAGTCGGAACTTGCCAAACCCTATTCCTTCCGGACCATGACCATCGCCCGCGAGCCCGTGATGGTGGTTCGGGGCGGGGATAATCAGATTCGAGCATTTCTCAATGTGTGTCCGCATCGGGGGAACATGATCGAGAACCGCCCCTCCGGGTCGTTTGAGCAAGGATCTCCTTCTGGCGCACCGAAACACATGACGTGCATGTTCCACGCCTGGCAGTTTGATATGAAAGGCAATTGCGTCCATATCTCCCGCGCTTCCGAGGGCTATCAGGACCGCCTCGCCTGTTCCGATGTTGGCCTGCGACGCCTGCGTTGCGAAGTGAAGTACGGTGGATTCGTCTGGGTGACGCTGAATGATGGGATCGAGCAGTCAGTCGAGGAGTGGGCCGCGGGCGCGTTTGACTGCATGCAGGAGTCTCTGGATGCCGAACCACTCGAGGTGTTTCATTATCACAAGGCGATCATCCCGTGTAACTACAAACTTTGGCACGATACCAACTCCGAGTTCTACCACGATTTTCTGCACTACCATAACCGTGTGACCGGATTTAACGATGCGTACTTTGCCCGAAAAAATATCGGTTTTAAGAACGGGCATGTTAACGTGGGGTCCTTCGAGGTTCAATACGATCAGTATGAAGGCTTCGAGTCAAGAGAAGAGCTCTCCTTCCCACATCTGCCGACCAATCATTGGGAAATGATTGATTTCTTCCCCGGCGTCAATTTCAACCTCCGTGGGTCTGCCCTGCGCTCTGATATCATGACACCGCTGGGCCCTGACAAGGTCATGATCGAGTTCCGTGGTTTAGGCTTGAAGAGCGACACACCTGAACAACGGCTTATCCGGCAGCGGCATCACAACACCATCTGGGGCCCATTCGGGCGCAACCTGCATGAGGATCTACTGGCGGTGACGACCCAGCAGTCGGCGATGAACGAATGGGCCGGCAAGCGCCGTATTCTTCATGGCCGCCATGAGGAGGATGCAGACGGTGACCCTACCATCCATGATGAAGAAGGGATGCGTCACTTCTACAACGCCTGGGGTCAGTGGATGGACCGCTGGCCGGGTGATCCGGAGTTGAGCTATGAAGAGGGTCAAAAGCGCGAAGCCGCTTGATTGATTCGAGGCAGGGCCAGTCTCTTAGGGAGCAGCCACCTTTGGCGGTGAATTTCCGGCAGAGAGTCATTTGTCCTTGCGGGTTACCCGTGTACTTAGGGGAATTAGGGGTCAAGGAAAATATAGGAGAAGCAAATGGCCGACAGCAATATCGCCGAGTTGGTTAGGGGTACTATCT
>CAYSMI010000027.1:0-14189 GCA_964432165.1 uncultured Acidiferrobacter sp. | reverse complement strand
GGAGGAAAAGATTCCTTTGTTCTGCTGGATGTACTTGAGCAGCTGCGCCTTCGCGCCCCAGTCTCATTTTCCCTGCGCGCGGTGCACCTTGACCAGAACCAGCCGGGATTCCCGGTGAACACACTACGGGATTACCTTGACACCCTTCAGATCCCTTTCGACATCATTGACGAGGACACCTACAGTATCGTCAAGCGCGTGATTCCCGAAGGAAAAACCATGTGCGGTCTTTGCTCGAGGCTTCGCCGGGGCATTCTTTACCGCTACGCCTGCGATCACGGAATGAGCCGCATTGCGCTGGGGCACCATAGCGATGACATGATTGAAACCTTGTTCCTCAACATGTTCCATGGCGGGCAGCTGAAGTCGATGCCGCCCAAACTGCGCAGCGACGACGGGCGCAATGTCGTCATACGTCCTCTGGCTTATTGCCGTGAGGCGGATCTGGCGCGTTATGCGAAGATTCGGAACTATCCTGTGATCCCATGCAATCTGTGCGGCTCACAGGATCACCTGCAACGCCAGGCCATCAAGGGCATGTTGGCTGACTGGGAGAAATCGCATCCCGGGCGCATGGCAAGCATCTTCCGAAGCCTGACCCGGGTTGCGCCAAGCCAACTCGCTGATCGCGACCTTTTTGACTTTGGTGCGCTGGACACCGAGGCATCCGAGCATCGCTGGCTTCCCGAAGGGGCATCTACAAGCATCAAACGGGACTCCCCTGCGCTCATCCCCTACGCCAAAGTCAGATCGTAAAGGAGAACAGATCTTGAACCCAGAATCCTTTAACCCCGGGCTGATGGCTTTTCTCGACGGATCACCCAGTCCGTTTCATGCGGTCGCGTCAATGCAGCAGACGCTGCTGGCACAAGGCTTCAGCGATCTCGATCCGGCAACAGCATGGTCTGTCGGGCGAGGTGAGAAAGCACTGATCACGCGTAACAGCTCATCTCTGATCGCCTTTCGTGTAGGGGGCAAACCGTTAACCGAATCGGGGATCCGAATCATCGGAGCCCATACCGACAGCCCCTGCCTTCGGATCAAACCTTCGCCTGATGTCCGGCGGTCCGGCGTGCTGCAGCTCGGTGTTGAAGTCTATGGCGGTGTACTTCTCGCCCCGTGGTTTGACCGTGATCTTTCCATTGCCGGACGTGTTACGGGTACCGATACGCAGGGCCAGCGCCTTTCACTGCTGATTGATTTCAAAAGACCGATTGTCACGATCCCGAGCCTTGCGATTCATCTCAACCGCGATATTCACAAGAACCGCACGATTAACCCCCAGCAGGAGCTTGTGCCGATTCTGTGCGACCTTGAAGACCAGACCGAAGCCGGATTTCACAAGATGCTTGTTGATCAGGTACAGCAGCAACACCCGGAGTCAGACGTTCAGACCGTTACCGATTACGAACTGAGCTGTTACGACACGCAGGGTGCACAACAGATCGGTATAAACGGGGACTATCTCGCGAGCGCACGTCTGGATAACCTGTTGAGCTGTTATGCCGGTCTTCGCGGTCTGCTTGATGCCGACGGTGACCAGTCAATGCTGCTCGTGTGCAATGACCATGAAGAAGTCGGCAGTGCTTCCGCTGCCGGGGCACAGGGGCCCTTTCTGCATTCAGTCCTGGAACGGCTCTGCGGTGATGCCGAGACCCTCGCCCGCGTACTGACACGATCCCTGCTGGTCTCGGCGGATAACGCCCATGCCGTACATCCCAACTATGAAAGCAAACACGACCCGCAGCATCAACCAAGACTCAACGGCGGTCCCGTCATCAAGTTCAATGCCAGCCAGCGCTATGCGACCAACAGTGTCACTGCTGCTGCCTTCCGTGACCTGTGTGCCCGGGCCGGCGTTCCTGTGCAGTCAATTGCGATGCGCAGTGACATGGCCTGCGGCAGCACGATTGGTCCGATTACCTCGACCGTCGTGGGTATCGACACTGTGGATGTCGGCGCGCCGCAACTTGGGATGCACTCACCACGCGAGACCACCGGCTGGAAGGATCCGGTTCTGCTCTATCGGGTGCTTCGGGAACTCTTCGAATCCGAAACGCTGTAAACCAGGCAGCGCCCTGAGGGAAGCTGCCTTAAATCTCAAAAAAATGCCGGGCAGACTGCCCGGCATTTTCTAGGCGTTCCTGTCTGGCCCGACACTTGGGTACCGGGACAACAGTTTTAGAAATTACTGCGACTGCTCAACCATGTAGTCAACAGCGAGTTTCACATCATCATCACTGAGATGCGCGAATCCGCCTTTTGGCGGCATGAAGCCGGTTTCGCCCTGAAATCCGACAATCGCGTGCTCATAGAGCAGGTCCATACCCTGGGCAATGCGATCAGTCCAGGCATCCTTATCGCCGGTCTTCGGAGAGCCCGCGACGCCTGCATCGTGGCACGCCATGCAGCCGCTGTTATATATGGCGGCCCCATCTGCGTGGACCGCCACCGAACCAAGACCCATTAGTGCCATGCTGACGATGGCAAGTTGCTTTTTCATAACTTTACTCCTTGAGCCCAACATCATCGACGCTGGGACTTACTTGATAAACCGAAAAAATTGTCGTGGCGAGATTCTAAGTTCTGCCCCACCTCCAGTAAACCTTGCGCGGCGCTCAGGATTTTCATCATAGCTCCCGGGTAGTGTGAAATGCGACTTCAGGCCAGCGTTCCTGCGCGAGGCGAAGATTAGCGAGGTTCGGTGCCAGATAGGTAAGCGCGCCCGACGCATCCAGCGCGAGATTCTGGGCTGCCTTCTTTTTTAACTCTTCCAGCCTCTGGGCATCCTCACAATCGAGCCATCGGACTGTGGCGACCGGCACCGCCTCAAAACTGCACTCCACGCCATATTCGTGCTTGAGGCGGTGGGCCACCACATCAAACTGCAAAATTCCGACCGCACCCAAAACCAGATCGTTACTGAGCATCGGCCGGAATACCTGGGTTGCCCCCTCCTCGCTCAACTGATCCAGGCCTTTGTTCAGTGCCTTGGCCCGTAAGGGGTCCGCCAGGCGGACCCGCCGGAAAAGTTCCGGCGCAAAGCTCGGGATACCCAGAAACTTGAGATCTTCACCTACCGTGAAGGTATCACCGATCTGGATCGTGCCGTGGTTGTGCAGTCCGATGATATCTCCCGCCACCGCGCCGCTCGCCGATTCGCGCCGGGCCGCCATAAAGGTGATTGCATTGTGCAACTGCATATCCCGGCCTGGACGCACATGCCGAACCTTGAGACCTTTATTAAAGGCGCCCGATGTGATGCGCAAGAACGCGACCCGGTCATGGTGGGCGGGATCCATATTCGCCTGGATCTTGAACACAAATCCTGTAAACGATGATTCCTCGGCATCGACGGTGCGGCTCTTGGTCGTTCTTGGCAGTGGTGACGGGGCGTAGTCCACGAACGCGTCAATCAGTTCGTCCGTGCCCTCGTGATTGAGAGCCGAACCGAAAAAAACTGGTGTCAACTGTCCAGAAAGGTAAGCTTCACGGTCAAAAGGATGCGAGGCTCCCTGCAGCAACTCAATCTCTTCGCGCAGCGCGCGTGCATCATCGGGAGCCATCGTGTCGAGTTCGGGGTTATCCAGACCCTGAATCACCCGAGCCGCGGCGCGTCCTGATCCCGTGCGATCAAACAGTGAGACGCTGTCATCCAGAAGCCGGTACACCCCGCAGAAATGTCTGCCGGATCCGAGTGGCCAGGTCACCGGGGCGCAACTGATTCTGAGTACCGACTCGATCTCGTCAAGCAGTTCCACCGGGTCACGGCTTTCGCGGTCCATCTTGTTCACAAAGGTCATGATGGGTGTATCGCGCAGACGGCAGACGTCCATCAGTTTGATAGTCCGCTCTTCGACGCCCTTGGCCGCATCGATGACCATGAGTGCCGAATCCACCGCTGTCAACGTACGATAGGTATCCTCTGAAAAATCAGCGTGCCCGGGCGTATCGAGCAAATTCACGATGAACTTGCGGTACTCGAACTGCATCACCGACGAGGTGACCGAAATACCCCTCTCCTTTTCGAGTTTCATCCAGTCCGAGGTCGCGTAACGGCCGGTCTTGCGGGCACGTACGGTGCCCGCCTCCTGGATGGCGCCCCCGTAATGGAGAAATTTTTCGGTGAGGGTAGTCTTACCCGCATCCGGGTGCGAGATGATGGCAAAGGTACGTCGCCGTTGTATCTCGCCGAGGTGATCCGACATGAAACCGTGGCTGCTGGGGTGAGAACGACGGCGGATTATAACGCCCTGTATAGACCGCGCTTTGGAACAGGGTGCCGGGAGGATCGAACACGATCATCCCGACGCGGATGGTATGCCGCCTCTAGTCCTCTTCCCTATTACTGCGGATATCCTCATCCAACCGGCTGGGCCGGAAAGACTGGGAAAACGGCAGCGGTATCTGCGGGTTATAGCGATCGAAGTCGTAGGAGCGCCGGCGGCGAATCCGGTGAATCCGGTAGCGGGTATTCCATCTGCTTCGGTTCAAGGCATTAACGGTTCATGCGCGGAACGGCGATGCCATTCTAACCGCCCAAACACGCCGGCCGATGGTAATTTAGAAAATACCGTCAAATAGCTGTAGGGACGTCACACGCTACATGGGCTGGACATACGGCATAATGGCGCAGGACTTGGCAACCTCTCTGCCCATGGAATCTTCTACTGGTGACTTTCTGACCACCCGCGAAGTGGCGCAACTGCTTCGGGTCAAGGAGCGAAAGGTCTACGATCTCGTCGCCAACCAGCAGATTCCCTGTACCAAGGCTACTGGAAAACTGCTCTTTCCTCGGGCCGCCATTGAAACCTGGCTGGCCGCGAGCCGCACAGGCCCCGGCACCGCAACGGACACAGGTGCTCAACCCAACGTCATCCTGGGCAGTCATGATCCGCTCCTGGAGTGGGCGCTGAATGAGTCCGACTGTGCGATCGCCAGCCATTTCGGTGGGAGTATCGACGGGCTTGACCGTTTTGCACATCGAGATGGAATCGCGACCGGCATGCATATCTATGAGCCCGCGACTGATGGCTGGAACATCAATACGGTCCGTCAGCGCTTCGACGGCCAGAATGTCGTGCTGGTTGAGTTTTGCTGGCGCCAGCGCGGGCTGATCGTACAGCCAGGTCAGGAAAATACGATTACCAGCGTCGCTGATCTCGCCGGCCGGCGCGTAGTCAGGCGCCTGCCCGTCACCGGTAGCCAACTACTGCTGGACCAACTCGTCAGCCGTGAAGGAATCTCGCCTTCCAGCATCGACTTTTCCACCGAGGCACATACTGAGACCGAGGCCGCATCAGCGGTCCTTGAGAACCTGGCTGATGCGGCGCTGGGGCTTAAGGCCCTGGCAGAGCGCTACCGACTGGGCTTCGTCCCGCTGATCCGGGAGCGTTTTGACCTTCTGGTGCACCGTCGGGCATGGTTTGAACCGTCTTTGCAGGTGCTGACACAGTTCTGCGCCTCATCGCGTTTTCATGCCAAAACGAAATCCCTGGCGGGCTATGACACCAGGGGTCTTGGTACCGTCCACTTCAACGGCTGAGGCGCCTTGACCTTTATCAGGCTGGGTGGCGCTTAAGGCGTGGCGTTGGGAAAGAACAACTGATGACCGCCCCTGCGAAAACTCGCGATCGCGCTCTGACCTTCCTTGCCGATCATCCAGTCGATGAACTTTTGACCGGCCAGGGCATTGACGTGGAGATGGCGGTTCGGGTTGACCAGAATAATCCCGTACTGGTTAAACAGCGGCGGGTCGTCTTCAAAAAGAACGTTCAGTCCTTGTTTGTTGGCAAAACTGATCCAGGTGGCACGGTCCGTCAGGCAATAGGCGCCCATGCCCACCGCGACATTCAAGGTCGCGCCCATACCTGAACCGGTCTCACGGTACCAGCTGCCACTGGCGCCGGATGGATCGATTCCCGCCGCGCCCCATAACGCAAGTTCCTTTTTGTGCGTGCCGGAATCATCGCCCCGGGATGCAAAGAGCGCCTTGTGACGGCTGATACGCGCGAGCGCATCACTCACGTTTTCCGCCTCTGACAGTGACGCCGGGTCCGATGCAGGACCCACCAAAACAAAGTCATTGAACATAAGATCAAAACGCCTCACACCCCACCCGTCGCGTACGAACTGCTTCTCATCAGATTCGGCATGGACCAGCAGAACATCGCCGTCACCGCGGACAGCATTCCTGATGGCCTGTCCGGTTCCCACGGCAACCACATTGACTTTAATGTCATGCGCTTTTTCAAAGAGCGGCAGAAGATGATCATAAAGACCGGAGTTGGCGGTGGAGGTCGTTGACTGGATGATAATCGCGGCGCGGTCGGCTACCGCCAAGATGGGCAGGCCGGTGATCAGTACTCCCGCCAGAAGCACGCGGCACAGCCGCGATCGGTTGATCTGACCGTCAACCTTCGTTCGCGTAAACCGGTGATACACGATGCTTGTCTCCTGGCCGGCCCCGGCTCAATAAGTCGCTGCTGCGCGCTTTTTGCCGAAAGCCTCTGCGGGCCGAATGAAGGCCAGCAGGAGATTGACCATGAGTGCCAGCAGCATCAGGATAACCCCGAGCGCCATCGCAAGTTCCAGATCACCCTTTGAAGTTTCCAGCGCGATTGCGGTCGTCATGACCCGGGTTAGATGATCAATGTTACCGCCGACAATCATCACAGCACCCACTTCCGAGATGGCCCTGCCAAAACCGGCGAGGCAAACCGTCATGAGCCCGAAACGACCTTCCCAGAGCAGGGTAATGACCCGATGGCTCAGGCTGATGGCGATGGAGGCGAAATATTCGGCGTACTCGGAGTTCAATTCCTCGATGGTCTGCCGGGCGAGCGCGATCACGATCGGCGTGATCAGGAGCGTCTGGGCAATCACCATCGCGGTGGGTGTGTAAAGCAGCCCGAGTACCCCCAGCGGGCCTGCCCGCGAAAGGGCAAGATACACCAGCAGGCCGACGACCACGGGCGGCATGCCCATCAGCGAGTTGCTGATCACCATCAGGCTGAAGCGGCCGGGGAAGCGGCCGATAGCGATGGCAGCCCCTGCCGGCAGTCCAATCAATAGCGAAAGTCCCACCGCCGACAAGCTCACCTTCAGGGAAAGCCCGACGATCTCGAGAAGATCTGCATCCAGCGTGCCGATCAAAGAGAAAGCGATGGAAAATGAGCTCGATAATTCCTGCATTTATATGTTTTTTTTACGCTCCTAATGTAATATTATGGAATTTCCGCACATTGTCAAATACTAAAGGTCGCAAGCCCCCGGCTCGCGGCGCCCCGTCTGCTGTCAGGGGTTCAGGACCGATCCGCTGAGATCGTGGGCGTCGTATCCCGTGATACTCACCTCGACCCGTTGACCCACCGAAAGCCCCGTCGCACCGGACAAGCGGATCACCCCGTCGACCTCGGGCGACTCGGCATAACTACGCCCAAGCGCGTCGTCATTATCGACCTCATCGATCACGGCCAGACATTGTGAGCCGACCCGTTTCTGAAGCCGCGCTTCAGAGACTTCGGACTGCACCCGCATGAGTGTTTCATAGCGTTGCTGCGCCAGAGAAGCATCTACCGGGTCGGGCAGGTCATTGGCGCGCGCACCCAAAACGGGGGAATAAACAAAGCAACCGACCCGGTCGAGCTGCGCCTCGCGCAGAAACGCAAGCAACTCTAGGAAATCTTCTTCTGTTTCGCCGGGAAACCCCACAATGAACGTACTTCGGATCGCGAGCTCGGGGCAACATTGCCGCCAGGACTGAATCCGCGCCAGGTTATCCTCCCCGCTTGCCGGGCGTTTCATCATTCTCAGGATGCGTGGGCTTGCGTGCTGGAACGGCACGTCGAGATAGGGCAGCACCAGACCATCACCCATAAGCGCGACCAACTCATCGACGTGGGGGTAAGGGTAGACATAGTGAAGCCGCACCCAGACGCCCAGTTCTCCGAGCGCTCTGACGAGGCTGGTCACATCCGGACGCAGTGCTTCTCCGGTCATCAGGTCCGTATGCCCTTTCAGATCCACACCGTAAGCGCTGGTATCCTGGGAAACGATCAGCAATTCGCTCACCCCCGCCTCGACCAACTGCCCTGCCTCTGCCAGAACATCACTCGGATTCCGGCTGACCAGACGTCCGCGCATGGTCGGGATGATGCAGAAACTGCACTTGTGATTGCACCCTTCGGAGACCTTGAGATAGGCATAGTGGCGCGGTGTCAACTTGACGCCACCCGGGGGCAGAAGATGATAGAGCGGCTCTTGTAATGGCGGCACGCGTGCGTGCACTGCAGACATTACGCTTTCAGCATCCTCGGGCCCTGTGATCGCCAGAAGCTCCGGAAACTTTTCCTTTAGCATCTCGGCCCGGACACCGAGGCACCCGGTCACGATCACCCGGCCATTGGCACTCATGGCTTCGTCTATCGTGGCAAGCGATTCTTCCACCGCCGCATCGATAAAACCGCAGGTGTTGACCACCACGACGTCAGCATTGTCGTAGGTCTCAGAAAAGCCATAGCCCTCGGCTCTCAGCTGTGTGAGAATCCGCTCAGAGTCCACGGTTGCCTTGGCGCAGCCGAGACTGACAAAGCCCACGGTGGGACGGCTCACCTGTTTACCTCCGGCCTTTGCTAGCCCAGCAGTTCGCGGCGAATGCCCGATCGCTGCAGCACCGTTGTCGCAATCTCCTCAACGGAGATGCCTGAGGTATCCGACGTCTGGATTCTGTGATGGCGATAGAGACCCTCTGCGCGCCGGACTTCCAGCTGACACTGTGACAGCTTTGCGTAAGCACTGCCAGGACGGCGTTTCTCACGAATCTCATGCAGCCTCTGTGGATCTATCGTCAGGCCGAACAGGCGGTCATGATAGGGGCGCAACACCTGCGGCAGGGCATCATCGAAAAAGTCATCGTCTGTCAGCGGATAATTGGCGCAGTAAAGTCCGAAATGCATCGCGAGGTAAATACAGGTGGGCGTTTTCCCAGTCCGGGACACGCCGATCAGAATCATATTGGCCTGATCATAGGCGTCGGAATTGACCCCATCGTCACAGTCCATTGCAAAGTGCACCGCGTCGATACGCGAGTTGTAGCGCAGCGGGTCTGTGACGCCGTGACTGTATCCCGGCTGCCAGCTTGGAACCACATTCAACTCGCGAGATAACATACCCATAAAGGAGCTGAAAACATCCACGACCAGGGCATCTGCCGCGTCGATCTGCTTTCGGTAATCTGCATTGACAAAGGTCACAAAAACGATGGGCCGTGACCCATCGGTCTTGCTGCTCTGGTTGATTTGGCGAAGCGCGTCATTCAATTTATCATCCGAATCGACAAAAGGGAGAACTGTGGTCACAAAATGAACCTGTGGAAACTGCGTCAACAGACTTCGGGCCAGTTCTTCTGCCGTGAGGCCGGTGCGGTCCGAGACCACGAATACCGACCTTTTATCAAGACTCATCTTTTACTCCCCACTTTTGCCGTTATCTGGCGGATGCCCAATGTATAGCATATCTGCAGGGATGGTCAGATCATCGTGACGAGCCCCCGCGTCATACCGTTCACCGAGCTCGGCATGGATGATGTCCCGACCGTGGGCGGGAAGAACGCGTCGCTCGGAGAAATGATCAGCCGGCTCGATCATGCCGGGATCTCGGTGCCCGAAGGCTTCGCCACCACCGCCAATGCGTACCGGGAATTTCTGAATCACGATGATCTCGCCGGGCGGATCAACGGGCAACTGGCGCAGCTGGATGTCGATGACATCAGTCAACTGACCGAGACGGGCGGGCGAATCCGGGACTGGGTCACCCAAACCCCCCTGCCGGCTCCGCTGGAGCGGGAGATCCGCGATCACTACGCACAGTTTGGCGAAAGGACCGCGGTTGCGGTCCGCTCGTCGGCCACTGCCGAGGACCTGCCCGAGGCTTCCTTTGCCGGACAGCAGGAAAGTTTTCTCAATGTCCGGGGTATAGACAACGTCCTTGCCGCAGTGCATCAGGTCTTTGCGTCATTGTTTAATGACCGCGCTATCGCCTACCGCGTGCATCAGGGTTTTGACCATGCCCAGGTGGCGATATCGGCGGGAATACAACGCATGGTCCGAAGTGATATCGGCGCCAGCGGGGTCGTCTTTACCCTCGACACCGAATCGGGCTTCGCCGATGCCGTCTTGATTACAGCGAGTGTCGGCCTTGGAGAATGCGTCGTGCAGGGCGCGGTCAACCCTGACGAATTCTACGTTCACAAACTCACCTTGAAGAACAACAAACCGGCCATTATCCGAAGGCACCTGGGCAGCAAACTGGTCAAGATGGTCTATGCCGAGAGGGATGAAACGCCCCCGGTCAAAACCGTAGATACCTCAGCCGAGGAACGGAGCCGGTTCTCGCTGACGGACCGTCAGGTCGAAACGCTCGCCGGCATGGCCATGACGATTGAAGCGCACTACGGCAAGCCAATGGATATCGAGTGGGGACTCGACGGAGAGTCGGGACGGCTCTTTATTCTTCAGGCACGGCCGGAAACCGTCCAGAGCCGCAACCGTAAGCAGGTCCTGGAGCGCTACCGGCTCAAAGAGACCGGCCCGGTACTGTGTGAGGGGCGCAGCATCGGCAGCCGCATCGGCTCGGGCGTGGTTCGTGTTGTTCCCTCGGTGAAAGACCTCGACAAGGTCGCCCCCGGTGACATCCTCGTCACCGATATGACAGACCCGGACTGGGAGCCGGTCATGAAGCGCGCTGGCGCCATCGTCACCAATCGGGGCGGGCGAACCTGCCATGCCGCCATTATTGCCCGTGAACTGGGCATTCCCGCGGTCGTCGGCTGCGGCAAGGCAACCGCTTCGCTTTCCGAAGGCCTCGCGGTCACTGTGTCATGCGCTGAAGGCGACACCGGCCGGGTGTACCAGGGGCAGCTCGACTTTGAGGTCGAGCGGATCGACCTTGCCGATATGCCGGAACTGCCCTTCAAGATCAGCATGAATATCGGCAACCCCGAGCGGGCTTTCGATTTTCAGGGCTTACCGAATGCAGGTGTTGGCCTGGCCCGGCTGGAATTCATTATCAACAACACGATTGGCGTCCACCCCAAGGCCCTGCTCCACTATGACGGGCTCGAACCCGATATCAAGGCCGATGTCGACCGTGCAATGGCGGGATATGAAAGCCCCGTTGACTTCTACGTGAAAAAACTCGCTGAAGGCGTTTCGCACATCGGCGCCGCCTTTCACCCAAAACCTGTCATCGTCCGGCTTTCCGATTTCAAATCCAACGAGTACGCCAATATGATTGGTGGGCGGGAGTTTGAACCCCGCGAAGACAATCCCATGCTCGGGTTCCGGGGCGCCTCCCGCTACATCGACCATCACTTTCGCGACTGCTTCGAACTTGAGTGCCGAGCGCTGAAGTTCGTCCGTGATGACATGGGGCTGACCAATATCTGGCTGATGGTGCCGTTTGTGCGCACATTGGCAGAGGCCGAAGAAGTGATCACACTACTCGGTGCCAATGGGCTTGCACGGGGTGTCAATGATCTCAAGATCATCATGATGTGTGAGATCCCTTCAAATGCGCTTCTGGCCGACGCCTTTTTGGAGCACTTCGATGGTTTTTCGATCGGCTCCAACGATCTCACGCAGCTCACACTGGGCCTTGATCGCGATTCGGGCGATATCGCGCACCTTTTCGACGAGCGCAATGAGGCGGTGAAAGCCCTGCTGCACCAGGCAATCTCAGCCTGCCGCAGGGCCGACAAGTATGTCGGAATTTGTGGGCAGGGTCCCTCTGACCATCCCGATTTCGCCCGCTGGCTGATGGATGAGGGGATTGAAAGCGTTTCGCTTAATCCCGACAGTGTCGTCCCGACCTGGCTTTATCTCGCTGGACAGGAGATATCCGTCTGAGACGCTGACTTACGGCCAACCTCAGGCCGCACGGCTGGCACGCTTTCTCTCGTGCTCACGCAGGTACTTTTTGCGAATCCGGATCGACTTGGGCGTAACTTCCACCAGTTCGTCCTCGTTGATGAACTCAAGGGCGTATTCGAGTGTGGTCGAGACCGGTGGTGTCAGCAGCAGATTTTCATCGCTCCCCGCGGCGCGGATATTGGTCAGCTGTTTGGCCTTCAGCGGATTCACCACCAGATCGTTGGATCTTGAATGAATGCCGATGATCATTCCCTCGTAGACCTCGACACCATGGCCGATGAACAGGCGTCCGCGTTCCTGCAGGTTGAACAAGGCGTAGGCGAGCGCCTTACCGGCAGACATGGACACCATCACACCGTTATTTCGCTCCGCGAGGTCCCCTTCAATTCTGGCGGCATAATGATCAAAGGCGTGGTACATCAGTCCGGTGCCCGAACTTATGGTCAGAAATTCCGAGCGGAACCCGATCAGGCCGCGACTTGGAACCAGATAATCCAGGCGAACCCGGCCACGGCCATCAGGCGCCATATCACGCAACTGGCCACGCCGTTCTCCCAAACATTCCATCACGCGGCCCTGATAGGCTCCCTCGACATCGATGGTGAGCGTTTCAAAGGGTTCACGCACCTCACCTTCCTCCTCGCGCATGATGACCTCAGGACGGGAGATTGCGAGTTCGTATCCCTCCCGGCGCATGTTTTCAATGAGAATCGAAAGATGCAACTCGCCTCGGCCCGAAACCCGGAACTTGTCCGAATCCTCCATGGAGTCAACACGTAAGGCCACGTTGTGAATCAGTTCGCGTTCGAGTCGCTCCTTGAGATTCCGGCTGGTCACGAACCGGCCTTCGCGCCCCGCAAAAGGCGAGTCGTTCACCTGAAAAGTCATGCTCAGAGTGGGCTGGTCAACGCTGAGTGGAAAAAGCGGCTCTACGACCTCGGAATCGCACAGCGTGTCTGATATGCAGAGTGCATCAAGTCCGGTCACAGCGACGATATCGCCCGACACTGCGCTTTCCGATTCGATGCGCTCCAGTCCATCAAACGCCAGAATCTGCAGGATGCGTCCCTTGCGGACCTTCCCATCCGGCTCGGCAATCGCCACGAGATCATTGCGGCGAACCTGGCCGCGCTGAATCCGGCCGATACCGATAACGCCCACATAGGGAGAATAGTCAAGCGCACTGATCTGCATCTGAAAGGGTCCATCGGGATCGACCGGTGGAACCGGCGCGTGCACCACGATCGCTTCGAACAGCGCCTGCATGTCCCGGGCCGTGCCTGCGACCGGCTCCCTTGCCGACCATCCCTGCAACGCCGACGCGTAGATCACGGGAAAGTCGAGCTGCGCTTCTGATGCGCCCAACCGATCGAAAAGGTCAAATGTCTGATTCAGCGCCCAGTCCGGGCGGCAGCCGGGGCGATCAACCTTGTTGATCACCACAATGGGGCGAAGCCCATGACTCAGCGCTTTTTGCGTAACAAAGCGCGTCTGTGGCATGGGTCCTTCGACTGCATCGACCAACAGCAGCACGGAATCGACCATCGACAATACCCGCTCGACCTCGCCGCCAAAATCCGCGTGGCCCGGTGTGTCCACAATATTGATACGCCACTGCCGCCAGCGGATAGCAGTATTCTTTGACAGGATGGTAATCCCGCGCTCTCGCTCGAGATCGTTGGAATCCATAACACGGTCTGCAAGTTCGCCGTGCGTGGCAAGCGTTCCCGACTGCCGAAGCAGTTGATCGACCAGCGTGGTTTTGCCGTGGTCCACGTGGGCAATAATGGCCACGTTTCGCAAATTTTCTATTGCTGGGTGCATCCCGGGAAATCCTGAATCGATATGTACAAATGCGAGCGGTGGCGCATTATAGGGGCGCAAACCATTTATGTCGCCAATTGAAACGCTGACAGAACCGTTACACGAAGATGACGGTGCAATGCTGCAGCCCCTTGCGACTCACCACTGCCAATTCACTGTACCTGTAAGGAGAAATCACCTCTGGGTTGGTAACCCGGCTGGCGCTATACAACAGAAGAAAGCCTAATCCGGCTTGACCCCTGTGATATGGTCCGCTCCCTGAAACTCCCGGCCGCTTGCACATGACCTCCGACGTCCTGCGTTATCTGCTCATTCGCGGACTCTGGCGTTGAAACCCTGACGATCTGTGAAAAGCCCCATCACCGCCTATCGACAGCTTTTTGTCACCAACGCTCGCCTGGTGGTGTTCAGTTTCCTGATGGCCCTGTACTCGAG
>CAYSMI010000026.1:0-14259 GCA_964432165.1 uncultured Acidiferrobacter sp. | reverse complement strand
AGATCCGCAAGGGGTCCGAAAACGGACGCCTCTGGGCACAGGGGACCGCCCGGGTTGGTGAGCACTACGGCGCAGCGCGGATACCCGTGATCAAACAGCAGGCGATCAGTGCCTACGATCCCAGGGTCGTCGAGGGTACGGGCATCACCATGATGATGAGCGCACAGGGGGCCGACCATACGGCCGGGAATCTTCCGAAACTGGACTGCCAGGCGATGGATGCATCACAGATTGTGGCCGCCAGCTTTGAAGCGCAGCGCGTGATGGCGGCCTCCGATGCCCTGGGTCTTTGCATCTTCGGACGTGGCGTTACCGATACCAACGTGGAATTCATTATCGACGCTATCAACAACGCGCTTGGGACCGATCTTCCGATCTCTTTCTATCGGGACCTGGGCAGCGAGACGCTGGACCTGGAGCATGAGTTCAACCGTGCGGCCGGGTTCAAAGATGCCGATGATGACTTACCGGCGTTTTTCTATGAAGAGCCGCTGCCCCCGATGGACCGGGTGGCACGCTTTCACGGCGAAGAGATCAATCAGTTTCGGGAATGAAATCCGCCTGCGGGGCTGACGCCTCCGCGGGAGAGAAACTTGTTTAGATCCCGATAATCGGGTTGATAGGGGAGCCGTCGCTGAATCTTGAAAAGCGAAACGGCTCGGGATCCACCAGCGGCGTTTCACTCATGACGAGGTCCGCAGCAAGCTCTCCTGCTGCAGGCCCGATACCGAACCCGTGCCCCGAAAATCCGGTAGCAATAAAAAAGCCCGGTTGCTGACTGACTTCTGAAATAACGGGCACGGCATCCGGTGTCACGTCGATCATGCCGGCCCATCCCTCGGCGACCCCCACTTCCCGGAAAACCGGAAAATCCCGGACCAGTTCCCGCCGGGCTGCATCCAGTGCGTTCTGAAGCGGTGGTGGATCGAGGATGCGGTTCGCAGTAAAGGGTTCACCGCCCCCGGCCGAAGCCATCTTCTGGTGGCGCCATGCGTCGGCAAAGGCGCTCCCGACCCGGGGACGCAGATGTGCCTTGGTCATCCAGGCGAGTTTTGCGAAGAGCCCCAAGAAGCGGAAGGCGTCCGGGGTGAGTTCGAAGGAGATCGGACTATTGGCGCCGCCTGCCACGGTGTAACCACCATCTGCCCGCAGGCGTATCGAGAAGCCGGGAGCACTGATACAGGACTTCAGCCCGGCAGTTACCGGCTGGGTGCGCAGCACCGAGGAACGTACTTTCAGTTGCGGCAGGAGCAAACGTTCATGTGCGCAAAATAGCCGCGACCATGCACCCGCCGCCAGCAGTACGGCGTCGGCGCGGATAAGCCCTTTTTCGGTGAGTACGCCGGAAACGCGTCCCGCGCTGATATCGAGGCCGAGGGCTGCTGTTCCGGTCAGGATAACCGCGCCTTTGCTTTGTGCACACCGTGCAATTGTTGGGGCGGCGATGAAGGGCTCGGCTTTGCCGTCGGTCGGGCAATAGAGCGCTCCAGGCCACTCGCGTGAACTGCCCGGCAGATGTCGGGCGACCTCTTTGGCAGTAATGAGGCCCGCGTCGATACCGAAAGGCTCTGCGAATTCGAGCCATTGCCCATGTCTTGCCAGACTTGCTTCAGAGTCAGCGAGATACAGGGTGCCGCATTGTTTGAAACCGGTATCCGCACCTACGCGCTCGTTCATCGCGCCCCATCTTTCCAGCGATTCCATAACGAGGGGAATCTCGCGCGGGTCGCGGCCCTGCTGGCGGCACCAACCCCAGTTGCGGGAGGACTGCTCCGCACCGATTTCGCCCTTCTCGCAAAGCGTGACCGCGATACCTCTCTCGGCCAGGGTAAGGGCTGCACTGACACCGATAATGCCGCCGCCTATGATGACAACCTCGGTGGGCACCGAGGGAAACGAATCGGGAATCAGCGCTTCAACGAGAATCGGCATCGGGGACGGGAATCACCTTTCCAGGGTTGAAGAGATTGTCAGGATCAAGCGCGTTCTTGATTGCAGCCATCACCTTGAGGGCAGTGGGATCTTTGTACTTGTGCATTTGATGGATTTTGGCAATGCCCACGCCGTGCTCCGCGCTGAAGGAGCCGCCCAGAGCTGCGACCAGATCGTGCACTATATTGTTGACCTCTTCCCATAAGTCGAGAAACGTCTGCCCGTCCATTCCGACCGGCTGCGAGAGGTTGAAATGGATATTGCCGTCGCCGACGTGACCGAAGGGGCAGGGTCGGATACCGGGGACGTGCTCTGCGACTGCTGCCGACGCGTTAACGATGAACTGGGGAACCTTTGAAACCGGTACTGAAACGTCATGTTTGATGCTCGCGCCCTCAATGCGCTGCCCCTCAACGACGCCTTCGCGCAACTTCCACAGGCCTTGTGCCTGGTGCTCACTTGAGGCGACAACCGCATCGGTGATCTGGCCCGTTTCGAATGCCGCCTCAAGGATCTGCGAAAGCAGAGCTTCAACGTTGATAGCGTCACCGCTGGCCTGAAGTGACAGCAGCACATACCACTCATGTGGGGCTGCCATGGGATCGGAACACCCCGTGACATGGCGACAGGCAAACTCCAGACCGATTCGGGGCATGAGTTCGAAACTGCACAGGGTTCCGCTGCTGCCCGACTGCGCCTGCCCCAAAAACGCAATGCTGGCGGGTAGATCAGATAATGCTACGAGCGCGGTGGCGCTTTGATCGGGGTGAGGATAGAGCTTCAGGGTCGCCGCGGTGATGACGCCAAGCGTTCCTTCCGAGCCGATCAGCAACTGTTTGAGATCGTAGCCGGTGTTGTTTTTCCGAAGGCCGTTAAGGTCCGAAAGCAGTTCGCCGCTGGGCATCACCGCCTCAAGACCCAGAACCTGGTCCCTCGCATTGCCGTAACGCAGTACGTTGATACCCCCGGCGTTGGTCGCGAGATTGCCGCCGATCTGACAGCTGCCTTCTGCAGCAAGGCTGAGCGGGAAGAAGCGGCCGGCCTCGCGCGCATGCGCCTGGAGGTCCGCAAGGACGCATCCGGCTTCAACCGTCATCGTATTGTTGGCGGGATCGATGTTCCGTATCTGTTTGAGGCGCTCAAGGCTCAGGATAACCTGATCGGGCCCCGCCACAGCCCCTCCACATAGACCCGTATTGCCTCCCTGGGGGACAAGCGAAACCTTTTCGGCGATGCAGGCCCGCACCACCGCCTGGACTTCAGCGGCGTCGCGGGGCCGGGCAATGACACTGGATTCACTCCGGAACCGTCCCCGACGTTCCTCAAGATAAGGGATGGCATCGGGGACGCTCGTGATAAGACCCCGATGATCGAGAATGTCTGAAAGGCGGGTGAGTAGGGCTTCCATCGGAAAATTCCTGGGGGCGTTTAACCAATAATCTCGGCACTTCAGGGTGATTCGCCCGTAGCCAGATTATAGGGTTGTGCAGCGCTGGCCGTTGTCACAGCGGCATTCTTTTTTGGTACAGTGTCGAGTCTTCGGGATAGTAAATGCCTAAAAACACGAAGGAGAGTCGGGTAATGCATCGAATGCTTCATATTGAGCCCAGTCTTTGTACCGGGTGTCTGCAGTGCGAAATGGCGTGCAGTTTCGAGCACGAAGGAGAGTTCAATCCGGCGCGGTCGCGCATCCGGGTGTTTGAGTTTGAGCACGGCAGGACTTCCGTGCCGTATACCTGTACGCAGTGCGTCGAAGCCTGGTGCATGAAGGCGTGCCCGACCGCGGCGATATCGGTTGATATGGAGCTCGGTGCAAAGCTCGTCAGCCCGGAGGCCTGTGTGGGCTGCAAAGCCTGTGTAGCGGCCTGTCCCTTTGGAACGATCGAATTCAATCCCGCGAGCGGCAAGGTCGATAAATGTGATCTTTGCGGCGGTGACCCGAAGTGCGTATCGGCGTGTCCTACCGATGCGATCACCTATGTAGACGCAGGTGCATCCGGGGTAGGGCGTATGCAGGCCTCTGCGGAACTGGCGGCACAAGGGGGTGCAGCATGAGCTGGCAGGGAAAAATACTTCGGGTGAACCTGACCTCAGGAGAGGTGGCTCCCGAACCCCTCAACATGGAGTGGGCTAACGATTACATCGGTGAACGGGGTTTGGGTACCAAGTATCTCTGGGAAAACATGGATCCCAAAGCCGATCCTATGAGTCCGGACAACGTACTCATTTTTGCGACCGGGCCGCTCACCGGAACCAGTGCGTCGACGAGCGGGCGCTACGCGGTGATCACCAAAGGGCCCCTCACCGGCGCCATCGCCTGCTCCAACAGCGGCGGCAAGTTCGGCGCCGAGCTCAAGTACGCAGGTTTTGATCTTCTGCTGATCGAAGGGTGCTCGGAAAAGCCCGTCTACCTTCTGATCGAGGGAGACGAGATCAGTCTTGCCAGCGCGGACAAGATCTGGGGCAAGACCGTCTGGGAGACCGACGAGTGGATCAAAAAGCAGCATCACAATCCCATGCTGAAGATTGCCACCATCGGGATTGCGGGGGAACGTGGCGTGCGCTACGCAGCGGTAGTCAACGATCTGCACCGGGCAGCCGGCCGATCCGGTGTCGGTACGGTGATGGGGTCCAAGAATCTTAAAGCGATAGCGGTGCGTGGTACGGGCGGTGTGCGGGTCAAGGATCCGAAGCGCTTCATGGAAGTCACCGACGAGATGAAAAATCTGTTGGCTAAGGAGAGCGGCGGGCTGACCAAGTACGGCACCAATGCCATGATGGACACCATGCAGGAGTTCGGGGGCTTGCCAACCAACAACTTCCAGCAGGTCCAGTTTGATGGTTATGACAAGGTTGATGCCAAAGCTATGCTCAAGACTGATGAAACGGGTCATACCAACCTGCTTGCCAACAAGGCCTGTTTTGGCTGCACCATCGCCTGCGGCAGGATCGCCCATATCAGGAAGGATCACTTTACGATCCAGAACCGCAAGGAGTACTGGCACGCCTCGGGCGGGCTGGAATACGAAACCGCGTTTGCATTCGGTCCGGTGGTGGGCGTTGATGATATCGACGCCTGCACCTTTGCCGGATACCTCATGAACGAGCACGGGATGGATCCCATTTCCTTTGGCGTAACCCTGGCGGCCGCCATGGAACTTTACGAGATGGGCGTCATCACAACTGATGATACCGATGGCGTCGAGCTCAACTTCGGTAACGCGGAAGCGCTCACGGTCATGGCCGAGAAGACCGGCAAACAGGAAGGCTTCGGTGAAATCTTGGGCATGGGGTCGCGGCTGATGTGTGAGAAGTACGGCCACCCTGAACTGTCAATGACGGTCAAAGGTCAGGAGTTTGCTGGCTATGACTCAAGGGCGCTGCAAGGGATGGGTCTTGGGTATGCCACCGGCAACCGCGGTGCCTGTCATCTCAAGCATGACACCTTTGACGTCGATATGGATGACCAGACCGGGGAAGGCAAGGCCGAGCCATGCAAAACCTCCCAGGACTGGACAGCAGCTGTCGATTCCAGCGGCTTGTGCATGTTCACCATGGGTGCCTGGGGTGCACCTGAGTTCGCCGCGCAGCTCGACGCCGACAGCGAGGGCGACTGGACCGCAGCGCGTCTCATGGAGAGCGGAGAGCGGATCTGGAACCTCGAGCGGATGTTTAATCTTACAGCCGGCCTGACCCGGGCCGACGATACGCTGCCCGAACGACTCCTCAAGGATCCGGCGCCGAGCGGCACTGCCAAGGGCCGAGTGAATGAACTCGACCGGATGCTGCCGGAATACTACGACTTGAGAGGCTGGAACGAGGCGGGTGAACCCACCGAGGATACGCTCGGCCGGCTGGGACTCGGCTAGGCGTCTATGCGCATCCAGGTCCGGGTGACCGGCCACCTCATCGATCTTTGTTCGGTCGATGAGGTCGAATTGCCCGAGGGCGCCAGTGTTGACGATGCGGTGGGGGCGCTTGGTATTCCCTCGGAGCAGATCGGGCTGGTGTCTGTCGATGGCGAGGCGGTCCCCAGGGCGAAAAGAAGCAGCACCATGCTCACCGACGGGAACGAGATGGTGGTAATGGCGCCACTGACGGGTGGTTGATCTACTTCCATCCGGGCCGCAGCTTGGTGTTTTCCTTGGCGCGGTGTTTATCCTGGGGGTAACGCCGGGGCCCGGTATTTTTTATATTCTGGCAACCAGCGTCGCCCAGGGCACCCGTTCAGGATTGGTATCGGTGCTGGGGATCGCGACGGGCACTTTCGTTCATGTCCTGTTGGCAGTCTTTGGGCTGACACTGCTCCTCGCCTCGTCACTCGTTGTCTTCCAGTTCGTGAAATATGCCGGCGCGATTTATCTTGTCGTCCTTGGAATTTATCTACTCACCCGACAGAACACCGGTCAAGAGCCTGTCACGGAGCGGCCCCGACGAGACATCTGGCGGGTTTTCTGGCAGGCGGTGACGGTGAACGTTTTAAATCCCAAGGTGGGGATTTTCTTTCTTGCATTTTTTCCCCAGTTCGTAGACCCAACACGGGGCGAGTCTGCTGCGCAGTTTCTGGCTCTCGGGGTATTGCTAATCGGGGTCGTTCTCGTAACGGATACACTGTTTGCCTTTGCGGCCGGGACTGTGACCCGACATCTCAAGGCTCGGTCCGACCGCAGCCGCTGGCCTCAGATCGTGGGTGGCCTCACGTATATCGGGCTTGGGGTGTTCAGCGCAACTATTGACCCCCCGGCGCGGGGATAAAGCCGAATCTTCTGAGATAGAGAACGAGGATCGCAGATCAGCTTCGCGGGCAGTCCACATCTGGAGCGCTTTCATACCAGAAGCGTCCTGCGAGTTCGCCGCGCCAGACCCACAACGCGAGCAGCGGCGATTCGGCGGTTTCCATCGCGTGGATGGCGCGGGGCAGGTGGTGGATAAGGTCACCCGGGCGGGCGGTGAATTCCCCTGAGTCGATCCGCCAGTGCGCTTCGCCGCTCAGAATAAAGTAGAACTCTTCGGCGTCGTGCGCATGGCCGGGGTAGGCGATGTCCCCATGCTGAAGCAGAAGACCCATTCGGATCGGGTCATCGTCCGCAGGCGGTGTTTCGTCGACCAGGACGGCATAAGCATAGCCTCCTGAGAAAAATTCCGGAACCCCCCGGCTCGCCTCATCCCAGGGAGAACGGAGGGCCGCGGCAGATGCACTGGCGCGAAGCCCATGATCCGCTGGAATCGCCGCAAGAGCATCCGCTAGGCAGACATCTGCCGTTGGACAGTTTGAAGGCGATTTCTCAGCCTTGGTTCTCGGCACATGATCGATTTCGGCCGAAAGGGCCGTGAAGGCTTGTTTATGACTGTGACGGCATAGCCGTGAGACATCGTCCAGAAGCGTTGGTAGATAGGAACTCATTGACATCGTGTCTCCGGTATTACTCACTTGATTTAGAGCGTGAGTCGATACTTTGTCGGTGAACCCGAATAGGGTAATCTCTCGGTCTGGGTTATACCAAAACACAAGGCCTTTTGTGCAGACCTGTTACGCGCTGAAGCTGTCAGCGCGAACCCTGGAGTGAGCCTTAAACCTCCGAGGAGGAGTTTCCGTGAGCGAATTGTTACTCAGCATGCGCGATCTCGTGATCGAGGCCGACATCGACGGTCAATGGAAACCGATCGTCAATGGACTCAGCATGAATCTGCACAAGGGAGAGATCGTCGGCCTCATCGGTGAGTCGGGGGCGGGTAAATCCACGTTTGGCCTCGCGGGCATGGGCTATACCAAGCCAGGCTGCCGGATCATTTCCGGATCCATCATGTTGGAAGGCGAGGAGCTCGTCGGCGCCCCACCTTCGCGCCTTCGGGAGATTCGCGGAAACAGCGTGTCTTATGTTGCACAAAGCGCAGCCGCCGCCTTTAACCCGGCCCACCGCCTGATTGAGCAGTTTGTCGAATCGCCGGTGCAGCACGGCAAGATGCGTAGCGAAGAAGCCGCGCGCCGGGGCCGGGACCTTTACCGGCAGCTCGATCTTCCTGATCCGGACCATATCGGAAACCGGTTTCCGCATCAGGTCTCGGGCGGCCAGCTGCAACGCGCAATGACCGCGATGGCCATGGGCTGCGATCCGCGCCTCATTGTCTTCGATGAACCCACCACGGCGCTTGATGTGACCACCCAGATTGAAGTGCTGTCGACCATCAAGGAGGCGGTCAGGGCAAGAGGGGTGGCGGCCATCTATATTACCCATGACCTCGCTGTGGTCGCACAGCTTGCAGACAGGATTATGGTGCTGCGTTACGGTGATTTGGTTGAGGAGGGTAACGCTCGCGAGTTGCTTGAAAACCCGACGCAGGAATATACCCGCCGCCTTCTGGCAGTACGCTCGCTGAGGGAGGAGAAGGGCGCATCGGAAAAAGATGACACCGTGCTTGAGGTTTCCGGTGTGAGCGCCCGCTATCCACGAGCAGAAGAAGTGGTGCTGTCTGATATCTCGGTCAGGGTGCAAAAAGGCAAAACAGTTGCGGTGGTCGGCGAGTCAGGAAGCGGCAAGAGTACGCTCGCCAGGGTGATTACGGGATTGTTGCCGCCTTTTGAGGGCAACGTCCGTTTTCGTAGTGAGTTGTTGAGTCCGGCGCTCGCCAGCCGTGGCCGCGAGCAGCTGCGCTCGATCCAGATGATCTATCAGATGCCCGATGTCGCGTTGAATCCCCGGCAGAAGATTTCTGAGATTATCGGCCGGCCGCTGGAGTTTTATATGGGCCTTAAGGGTCATGAAAGAACAACGGCTGTCAACCGGCTTCTCGAGCAGATTGAACTGCCGGCAGATTATGCGGGCCGCTACCCGGCGCAACTTTCTGGTGGTGAGAAGCAGCGGATCTGTATTGCGCGGGCCCTTGCGGCAGAGCCTGATCTCATCATCTGCGATGAAGTGACTTCAGCACTTGATCAACTGGTGGCCGAGGGAATTCTGGAACTCCTGCAGAACCTGCAGAACCAGTTGGGGGTTTCCTACCTTTTTATCACCCACGATCTCGCCACGGTCAAGGCTATCGCCGACAGCATTGTTGTGATGTATCAGGGCCGAATTGTCGAGCAAGGCGCCAAGGCCGAGATTCTTACACCCCCGCACGCGCCCTACACGGAGTTACTGCTGTCGTCCGTTCCCGAGATGGACCCTGACTGGCTGGATACCCTGGTGGAGCGGCGCAAGCGCGGCGAACTGCCCACCGCGGAATCGATCACCTAGATTCCCGTCCCGGCTTCTCTGTCGGGGAGGCCACAGTTGGCGTCGACATGATTAGCCAGCGCCTGTCCAGTTTGAGGTAGTTTCTTGACGTCGAATAGACGAGATAGACTGATGAACCTGTATCACAAGGGCGCAAATCATGTCTCTAGAAGATGACCCGGATCGCCGGAGTGGATCCCACGATTTGTCTCTTGTAACAGGTGCCTAGCTGATTTTAAGGAAGCTCGTTTGTTTTCATGACAGACACGGCCAAATCAACATTTGTGTTGGAGTCACTGGTTGATTTCAAGTCAATCCTGTTTTATTACGACCTGACAGTGACAGAATTGCGACCACAGTTGTGGCAAGCTCTCGAACCGCTACCCGATGAACGCGATCCGTTGTCGGTGCCCAAGGAACCGCTCACTGCCGGTGCGGTGAGGGCCTGGGGTGTTCGTTTGCAAAACGAACCAGTCGGCTTGCTAGTAGCCACAATTGAATTGTGGTCGGAGTCTGATAGGGGCCTACCGGGAGCAGAGGCCCGAAGGCTGGCGCTTGACGTGGTGAGCCTTGCAGTGCGTGAACCCTTTCGGCGCCGAGGTATAGCGACTTCTCTATTGAATACGGCATCGGCTTGGGCACAACAACAGAGGATGGCGGTAATCCTGACCACGATGCCTCTTGAACGGCCGGGAACGGCCGCTATAGAGAGGCTAACCGCCACGAAAGGGGGTTGGGAAGACAGGCCGGGAATCATTCTGGCGACCATGACATCGCCTTCCAAAGTAGAGCCGTTGCTGCGACGTTTTCAACGAATTGGACAACGTTACCGGATTCAGATGGGGTATCACATTGGCGCTTACCCTAGTGAACTCACCCCGGCTTTAAAGCAGCGTGTCGAGGATGCAAGCATTCCCGCATGGGCGCAACTGACTAATCCCTCAGAGGGTGTGTTCGGAGATGCACCCCTTGACCGGAAATACTCCCGACTCCTTTGGCGGGCCGATAAAGTCATCGGTTGGCTGGTATGCCATCGTCCGCAGCCGGATTTACTGCGTTACACCACCGGTTGGGTAGACAAACCCTGGCAGCGTCGGGGCGGATTTTTCGTGCTGCTCGCAGATGTGATCAAGGCGGCACACTTTCAGACCGGACCCCCTTCAGTTGTCGGGGGCGACGGTCCGCACCAGATACAGCAAGGGACACCCATCGCGCGAGGCTGTTTCGGTTTTAAGGTGGAAAATTATCTGATACGTGAGCTTGTCGAGAAGCACTTCCGCCCCTGCTGCACCCACTATATTGAGACGCGTATCCGCTCGAAACGGCTTTGACCGAAGAACGAGGCGCCGTGTGCAAGGTTTCTTGGGGGCAGGAATGGCGACCTTGGCTCTAAGTCAATAACAGCATAGATAGATCCTGGCTTGACAGGTAATCCGCACCGGACCTATATTTTGTCTTGCAAAAATCTGCAATGAGAATCGGTCAATTAGCTAAAGGAGTTAGAGGCCATGACCCAAGAACAACTCGACGCACTGCTCGCTAGATTTCAAGCGGATGAAGACATGATGGCGGCAGTCAAGCAAGCTAAAAGTACTCAAGAAATTGTAGAGATCGCTCAATCGGGAGGTTTCGATATTGAGCTTCAGGATCTTTACGATAACGCCGCCAAGCTCACACCAGGTGACTTAACTGCCCTTGAACTGACTCCTGAGGAACTCGAAGCGGTTGCCGGGGGTAAGAAAAAAAAGGGCACGGCAGAGAATCCCTGGACTACCTATGAGAAACGTCGGTGCAGAGTTTGCGAAGCAACGGACCAGGATCCGACGTCAAATCCGCTGCCAAGGCCTGAAACCAGTCTAGACGTCTAGCCGCTGATGGGCCCAGGCGAGTTCATGGGTGGCCCTACCGCACCTTAGCCTCCAGAGCCCGATCCGTGGATGGGTGCCGAGGTGTGAGCGGCCTATTGAACGATCCCTTTTTTATAGGGCAGGCCTTGGTATTCTGATTTGCTGTCGCGGTGTATTGGCCTAAATTCCAGGAAAAATTTTGTTACCTGGTCCAGGAGCGCCAGTCAGTTTTCCGCGTAAAACAACCCGGAAGTCATCAGTTGTGGAATCAAAGTCTCCTGATCTGTATCGGACGTAAGGAGCAGGCCTATCCCACTCAGGCCGGTAAAAAAGCCCGGCATTAATAGACTTCCTTCCCTGACACCGAAGCAGTTAAATTGGCCTTCATGAGCTGCACGCCTCGCGAGGCTTTTTTCAATCAATTCTTCAGATCGCAAACACCAGGCTTCGCGATCAGCTTTGCTGTTGATCCAGGGCCCGGATCCCACATAGCGTAGCGTGGCGGCCAGCCCAGACGAGCCGCAACAGATATGGTCGGCGTCCAGCATGGGCATCGACGCTGTGGTAGTCAATCCGATCTTGATTTCTTCGTCGATATGCTCATCCCATAGCGCTGTGCCCCAGAGGCATGTGCGTCCCAATGCAATTCCCGGGGCGCCATGGCACCAACTGGTCATGAAGCAATTGCCCTCCGAATCAGGTCCTACAGCCCCGGGAGACCCTCTGAAATCAGGCCAATTCCCCTGTCTGGGGTCAAATTTCTGGCGCTCGTAGGTGAGTGCCCGTCGCGCGGCATTGAGGAATCCGCGCTCACCAGTCACATGATGTAATCTGGCGAGTGCGGCGGCGAATCCCGCTGTTCCGTGGGAGAAGCCAAGTAACATTGGTGATTGGGGGCCCCGAACTCTCCAGCCCCCTCTTTCCTGCTGGGCTTCGATCAGGCGCTCACCCGCGACAGCAGCCAGTTCGAGCGATTTACTCGTGCCAAGTTGAATCAGGGAACCGATCAAGCCTGCAGAGCCCCCGATAATGTCAAGTTGAGAATCCTGTTGCAGGAACTTTCCTTGGGCACCTTCTAGAAGTCCCAAGGCAAGTTCACGCGGCTGCAGGCCAGGGGAGGTCCAGCCTTCTTTATCCAACCCGGACAGCATAAGCAGGACCCCACCACAGCCGTTAATCCCTAGCGGCTGATCCCGCCACCATCGGACGCGCCCGTCACCGAACGTCTCCTCGGTGAACTCACGGATCGGGGTGAGAATGCTGCAAATAATTCTATCAAGCAGCTTGTCATCGATGTCAAGGGCGAATGAATCTGACAAGCGGGCGAGCCGCGCGCAGAACAACGCTACGCCACTTGAACCACTGTAGAGAGATAATCCCACGGGACCGAAACTGAACTTCTCGCCATCTGCGCCGATATCAATACCGAGCCAATCGACATCGTTGTTTCGATCCCAAATCGCGAGCTCAAGCAGCGTTTTCATCACGCCGCAAGCTTGTGAAAGCTTTTCCTGCTGGGTTAACGTAACAGAGCGTGGCGGTTGATCATCAGAAAAAGCGTTTGATGGACTGGAATCATTAGCGGTTTCCCGGAGGACTCGAGCCGCGCAACTACCTCTCATCAGGCGAATTTGAAATTCGATTGCTTCGGCATCCAGCTCCGCGAGGCGCTTGACGCTGGCATCCAGGCCGCTGGTGTTAGAGAAAACGTCCCTTCCAGCGGTATCTCCAGATAGCGACGATGGTATGCCGTTGACGGGCTGTTCGAAGAAGGGGATATCCAGTTGACTCATCTGCATCACCTCGGAAGCAAATATCGGCCAATCTTCCGGGCGCTCACTGGCCAGTAAAAAACTGCGGGCCAACTTTTCGAGCTTCATGAATTGATCGAGGGAGGACTGTAAAGCAGCAGGCTCGAGTTGCTGCCGCTGTAACGCCCAATACACTCTGGTCGCTCTGAATACAAAACGTCTAGGGATACCCGAAAATTGTTCCAGAACACCGCCAGTGCTAACCCAATCTGATCGGTGGGCTATCAGTTCAGCACACTGTCGCTGGAATCCCTCACAGAACCGATCGACATACACCTTAAACGGGTTTTTGCTGCCGATGCCAACCGGCAGGCTCGTAGGAACCTCCACCGGATGCTCGATATGCCCGGCCATCATGCCATCGCAGTTCAATGCAAGCCAGCCAGGGAGAAGCCCTGTGGATTGAGAAGGGGAGTGAACTCCAAGCGCACTCATGTCAATGGCGATATTCTCGGGTCCGATAAATCGCCACATCGGGATCAATCCCGAACGTAAAACCGATCCATGAAATTGCCTGCGCAGCTCACCAATCGGTGATGCATCATTTTCTGTCTCAGTTTCGGCACCATGGCCGGGAACATAGTCCTCAAACAGTGTTTCAGTATCGATAAAAACGAGGTGCTCACCGTTTGCGATCAGGTTCTCATGATGGCAATCGGTACAACCCAGAATATGAAGAACGGCGGTAAGACGTCCCGCGTTGAAATAAAATCCATCAAGTTCCTGTTGGTTTCTACACAGGGCATGGGGCACGAATTCCATGTAGCCATAGCCGTCACCGCAAAGAACGGCAACAGTCTTCAGGGGAGACATATCGCTATGACGACTGAGGCCTTTCAATGCCGCTTGATAGGTTTTGTCAAGAGTCATGTCTTTGGGCTTGTAGACAATTTTCCGCGCTGATCCTGCCGTAACGAACGTAATAATTGAGACGACTCGGCCACCCCGGTGGGGATCACTTAACCCCTGTTGAATATTTTGAATGGGGATCCCGGTGGGGATGCCAAAAGTACGGGAAATAGCTTCCCTGTCATTCGCAATTCGCATAAGCATCTCTATCGATGCTTCGAGCCAAAGTATCCATACCGTTCCGAGAAATCTTCCCAGAACAGGATATTTATCGAGCAATTGCTCGATTCCCTGTTTCCGGTGGCGGTGAATAAATTGGATATACAAATCACGGGGAGGGCCCTCGGCCTGAGCGTTTTTTGTTATCAGGTGTGCAGCCAGCACATCGCCCGGGGAGCGGGATTCACTAAATTCTTTCCAAAGCGCTTGTTCACCAACATTGACCAGACGCTGCAGAAGGCTTCGACCAAGGTCATCAAACGCCTCATCCGAGATCTGGCTGTCCAAATGCGCCTGATTGCACAGCTCGCGGAGCTCAAAAATACCTCTATCCCTGGCCGGCAACCAGAGATCAACAAATGGCAACTGAGGCTCTTTGACTAAAGG
>CAYSMI010000025.1:9784-15142 GCA_964432165.1 uncultured Acidiferrobacter sp. | reverse complement strand
TAGATCGGTAAAGGGAAAGGAAGGTCAGGGAGCAACCGCAAATGGCATTAGGGCTCGTCGGGAAAAAAGTCGGTATGACCCGCGTCTTCAATGACGAGGGCGTCTCTACGCCTGTAACCGTAGTTCAGGTTGAGCCTAACCGGGTAACACAGGTCAAGCAGGAAGCATCTGATGGCTACGTGGCGCTTCAGTTGACCACCGGCGTCCGCCGGGCGAACCGGGTGACTAAGCCGCTGCGGGGTCATTTTGCCAAGGCAGGTACCGAAGCCGGTAGAAAACTGTGGGAAGTCCGTGTTGACGCTGAGACGGCCGAGCAGTTTCCGGCAGGGTCCGAATTAACCGTGGAGATACTCCAGCAGGGGCAGAAGGTAGACGTGAGCGGTACGACGATTGGCCGTGGATTCGCAGGCGTCATGCGTCGTCATGGTTTCGGCGGTGGCAGAGCAACCCATGGTAACTCCAAGGCGCACCGTAAGCCCGGTTCCATCGGTCAGAACCAGGATCCCGGCCGGGTTTTTAAAGGGAAAAAGATGGCCGGGCACATGGGAAACGTCAGGCGTGTCCAGCAGAATCTCGAGATCGTGCGTATCGACGCGGAGCGCAATCTCGTCCTGATTCGCGGATCGGTGCCTGGGCCGCGAGGATTTGATCTTCTGATCGAGCCCTCGGTGAAGGCCAAGGGTGATAACACTGCTGCTGCGGACGCAGACTGATGACCAGACGCCACAACGAAACCGGAATACCCGAACCGCGATCAACGGTCGACCCTCGACGTTAAGCAGAACAAGGAAACAAACGTGGAACACGCAGTCGTAAAAATTGATGGCTCAACCGACCGAAAGGTCAGCTTGGCCGATACCGTGTTTGGCGTAGAGTACAAGGAGCCGCTGGTGCACCAGGTTGTATGTGCGTACCTCGCCGGGGCGCGCTCTGGAACGAGTTCCCAGAAGAATCGCTCCGCGGTCAGCGGCGGCGGTGCGAAGCCTTGGCGGCAGAAGGGTACCGGACGGGCCCGGGCCGGCACCAGTCGCAGCCCGCTCTGGCGTGGCGGCGGTAGGGCTTTTCCAGCGACGGGCCGCAGCTACGCCCAGAAGGTCAACCGCAGGATGTACCGGGCAGCGATCCGGTCCATTCTCTCAGAACTGCTCCGGCAGGGCCGCCTTGTCATTTGTGACGATATCCAGGTAAGCGAGCCTCGTACCGCGAAGATGGCGAGCGCGCTGGGGGAGTTGGGCGTGACTGGCCGTACACTGCTGGTCACTGCTGAATACGACGCTAACGTCACGCTTTCGGCCCGCAACCTCATCAGCGTCGAGGCCCTGGAAGCAAGCCGGCTGGATCCGGTCAGCCTGGTCGGCAGCGAGCACATCGTCTTCACGGAAAGCGCGCTTCGGAAAGTTGAGGAGGCCCTGCAGTGAACCCGGAACGCCTCCATCAGATTCTGCTTGCTCCCGTGATCTCCGAAAAGAGCACGACTGCAGCCGATGGCGCGAACCAGGTGGTTTTCCAGGTGCTGGCCGATGCGACCAAACCCGAAATCCGAAAAGCCGTCGAACAGCAGTTCGACGTTTCGGTGGAGGCGGTTCAGGTCGTGAATGTCCGCGGCAAGGTGAAGCGTTTCGGCCGTACGCCAGGAAAACGCCCGAACTGGAAGAAGGCCTATGTCCGGTTGGCCGAGGGACAGGATATCGACTTTATGGGCGGCGGAAACTAAGGCCGTCGCGCAGTAAGTATAAACAGGACATCAGGCATGCCAGTCGTAAAACAGAAACCTACCTCCGCCGGCCGTCGCGGCATGGTCCGAGTGATATCGAAGGGGCTGCATAAAGGCCGCTCGATTTCATCACTGACGGAACACAAGAGTGCGACTAGCGGGCGCAACAATGCAGGGCGGATCACCGTTCGGCATCGCGGAGGCGGACACAAACGGCATTACCGGGTCATCGATTTCGCCAGGAAGAAGGACGCAGTCCCAGCCCGGGTTGAACGCCTGGAATACGATCCGAACCGAAGTGCCCACATCGCTTTACTCCTCTACGCTGACGGGGAACGGCGTTACATCATTGCGCCAAAAGGCCTATCGGTGGGCGACCCCGTGGCTTCCGGCGCCGACGTGCCGATCCGAAACGGCAACGCGCTGCCGCTGAAGAATATCCCAGTAGGCACCGTGGTTCACTGCGTCGAGCTCAAGCCGGGGAAAGGAGCCCAGTTGGCCCGCTCTGCCGGCGCTTCCGTGCAGTATCTCGGCAGGGAAGGTGCTTATGTACTGATGCGCCTGCGGTCCGGTGAAACCCGGCGGGTGCTGGCCGAGTGCCGGGCGACTGTGGGTGAAGTGGGCAACTCCGAGAACTCTCTGCGGAAACTGGGTAAAGCCGGTGCCAAGCGTTGGCGCGGTATCCGCCCGACCGTCAGAGGTGTCGCCATGAACCCGGTCGACCACCCGCATGGCGGTGGCGAGGGCAGGACTTCGGGTGGTCGGCATCCGGTAACACCGTGGGGTGTCCCCACCAAGGGTTATCGAACCCGCCGCAACAAACGGACCAACTCGATGATTATTCGCAGAAGGAAGAAATAACTATGCCCCGTTCGGTCAAAAAAGGCCCCTTTGTAGATCATACCCTGTGGACGAAGGTGTCCAAGGCCCAGCAAGAGGGTTCGCGCCGGCCGATCAAGACCTGGTCCCGGCGGTCCATGATCATGCCCGAATTTGTTGGTCTCACGATTGCGGTACACAACGGCAGGCAGCACGTCCCGGTGCTGGTGACAGAGAACATGGTGGGGCACAAACTGGGCGAGTTCGCGGTGACCCGGACTTTCCGCGGCCATGTCGGTGACCGGAAAGTAAAGTAGTCAGAAAGAGCCGTCAGACAGATCTGAAAAACGCAAGCAAGAGTCAGCAAGCAAGTAAGGCAGAAGAGATAAATCCATGGAAGTCAGAGCCGTCGCCCGTTTCGTGAGGCTATCACCGCACAAAGGCCGCCTGGTGGCAGATCAGGTCCGTAACCTGCCTGTGGGTAAGGCGCTGGAACTGCTGCAGTTCAGCCCGCGTAAGGCAGCTGGGGTTATCCGCAAGGTGCTTGAGTCGGCCATTGCCAACGCCGAACACAATGAGGGCGCCGATATCGATGAGCTCAAGGTGAGCCAGATCATGGTCGACGAAGGTCCGGTGATGAAGCGCTGGCGACCCCGGGCAAAAGGCCGGGCGACTCCAGTGATCAAGCCGACAAGCCACATTACCGTCAGTGTCAGCGACAACGGATCGGGGAGCAATTAACAGATGGGCCAGAAGATTCATCCAAACGGATTTCGATTGGGCGTCATTCGCGACTGGGACGCCAAATGGTTTGCGACGGGAAAGACCTATGCGAGAAATCTGGTTGCAGACCAGACCATCCGCAGTTTCCTGCGCAAGCGCCTCGCCAATGCGGCAGTCAGTCGTATCGAATTGGTCAGGGCCGGTGAGACCTTGAACGTGACTATTCATACGGGCCGGCCTGGAATTGTCATTGGCAAAAAAGGCGAGGACATTGAGAAACTGCGCAAGGATATTCTCCGGCTCAACAATAACGTGCCGGTGCAGGTAGCGGTCGAGGAGATTCGCAAGCCCGAACTCGACGCCAGACTGGTTGCTGAAAATGTCTGCCAGCAGCTGGAAAAACGGATCATGTTCCGGCGGGCGATGAAAAGGGCCGTCCAGAACACTATGCGTATCGGTGCCAAGGGTGTGAAGATCATGATCGCGGGAAGGCTCAATGGCGCTGAAATTGCGCGGACCGAATGGTATCGCGAGGGGCGCGTGCCACTGCACACGCTTCGAGCGGATGTCGACTACGGCTTCGCGGAGGCGCACACCACCTACGGCGTGATCGGCGTAAAGGTATGGGTGTTCAAGGGTGAAGTGATGCAGGGGGCAGCAGAGGTGGAGACCCCCAGCGCGAACCCGCCGACGAGTGCTGCGCGAGGATGATCTGAAATGCTGCAGCCAAAAAGAACCAAATTCCGAAAACAGCAAAAAGGCCGAAACCGCGGTCTCGCCGTCCGTGGCAGCCGGGTCAGTTTTGGTGATTTCGGCCTTCAGTGCACGGGCCGCGGGCGTCTGACTGCCCGGCAGATTGAGTCCGCACGAAGAGCCATCAACCGGCACGTAAAACGTGGTGGCCGGGTCTGGATCCGGGTATTTCCCGATAAGCCGGTTTCCAAGAAGCCCCTGGAAGTCCGGATGGGCAAGGGCAAGGGCAATCCTGAATACTGGGTCGCACTGGTACAGCCGGGTACCATGCTTTATGAGATTCAGGGCGTCGACGAAGAACTGGCCCGCGAGGCATTTCGCCTTGCCGGCGCCAAGTTACCGGTCGCCACTTCTTTTGTGAGACGCCTGGCAGCGTGACGAGATGGCAGAGAAAAAAGTTTCAGAACTGAACGCGTCGGAACTCAAGAGCGAACTCCTTGAGTTGCGAAAAGAGCAGTTTAATCTGCGGATGCAGCGGAGTACGGGTCAATTGGCGAACCCGTCCCGCTTCAAGGCGGTCCGGCGGCAGATTGCGCGGATCAAGACCCGTATGGTCGAAGTCAACAGGACGGTTTCATGAGCGAAGAAAAAGTTGAGGCGCCAGCCGGGCGGACGCGGAGCGTACAAGGCAGTGTCGAGAGTGCCAGGATGGACAAAACCATCACGGTCCTGGTTGAACGGCAGCTGCGGCATCCGCTCTATAAAAAATACATCCGCCGGTCGACCCGCCTTCATGCCCATGACGCCGAAAACGAATGCCGAAAGGGAGATATCGTCATTATCGAAGAATGCCGACCGATCTCCAAATTGAAGAGTTGGCGCCTGGTTAAAGTCGTGAGCCGGTTAGACGAAGCCGGGGACAGTTGATGCCAGCGGTGGGTAAAAAGGGTTATTCGGGTTAAAGCGCTAGAGACTAGAGATAAAAGCGACACACAGGCCGATTACAGAAATTACACGTTACAAGTTGGTATAGAACAATGATCCAGATGCAGAGCAACCTGAGTGTCGCTGATAACAGCGGAGCCCGCCGGGTGCAGTGTATTAAGGTGCTGGGCGGCTCCAAGCGCCGTTACGCAGGTGTTGGGGACATCATCAAGATCAGCGTCAAAGAAGCCATCCCCAACAGCCGTGTGAAGAAAGGAGATATCTATCACGCGGTCGTCGTCCGGACCAAGCATGGCGTCCGGCGGGGAGATGGATCATTGATTCGCTTTGACAACAATGCCGCAGTACTGCTCAACGCGCAGTACCAGCCGGTTGGAACCCGCATCTTCGGCCCGGTCACCCGCGAATTGAGGTCCGAGCGTTTCATGCGGATTATCTCGCTGGCACCGGAAGTATTGTGAAGC
>CAYSMI010000025.1:4595-9684 GCA_964432165.1 uncultured Acidiferrobacter sp. | reverse complement strand
GTCTGAGGTTGATTGAATGAAGAAATTCCGAAAAGGTGACGATGTCGTGGTGCTCACGGGACGCGATAAAGGCAAGCGGGGCACCATCCTGCGCGTTCTGGATGACAAGCGTGTCCTGGTAGACAGCGTCAATGTGGTCAAGAAGCACACCCGACCCAACCCCAACAAGGGTGAAACAGGCGGGATTATTGAAAAAGAGTCACCGATCCGACTGTCGAATCTTGGCATGTATAACCCGAACAGCAAAAAGCCCGACCGGGTCGGCATTAAGTTTCTCGAAGATGGTCGAAAGGTCCGAGTGTTCCGTTCAGACGGAGAGATGATCGACGTCGGCTGATGTCGACAGGCGAATTACCATGACACGATTGCAAGAGCATTACCAGAAAACGGTTGTTCCAGCCCTAATGGAACAGTTCAAGTACCCCAGTTCGATGCAGGTGCCCCGGATTACCAAGATCACCCTGAATATGGGTGTGGGCGAAGCCGTTGTCGACAAAAAAGCGATGGAGGCAGCTGTAGATGATCTCACGCGGATCGCCGGCCAAAAGCCGATTGTTACCAACGCGCGTAAATCCGTCGCCGCCTTCAAGATTCGCGAAGGGTGGCCGATCGGCTGCAAAGTGACCCTGCGCCGAGAACGCATGTATGAGTTTTTGGATCGGCTGATCACCGTGGCCATCCCGCGGGTACGGGATTTCCGAGGCTTGTCGGCCCGCGCCTTGGATGGGCGGGGCAACTTCAGCGTTGGATTCAAAGAGCAGATCGTTTTTCCGGAGATCGACTACGACAAAGTCGACACCATCCGGGGTCTCAACGTGACGATCACGACCACCGCCGGAACGAATGAAGAAGGTGAGGCGCTACTTCGCGGGTTCAATTTCCCGCTTCGGAAATAGGAAGCTACTTATGGCAAAGAAATCAATGCTGGCGCGTGAGGTCAAGCGTCGCAGACTGAATGAGCAGCACCGCGCTGCGCGTGAAACGCTTCGGCAGCAGGTAGTCGATGACTCTCTGTCATATGACGAACGCTGGCAGGCCATGCTCGACTTGCAGAAGCTCCCCCGGGATTCGGCGCGCACCCGGCAG
The DNA here is from genome assembly GCA_964432165.1 of uncultured Acidiferrobacter sp. Lineage (GTDB taxonomy): Bacteria > Pseudomonadota > Gammaproteobacteria > Arenicellales > UBA868 > UBA868. Next base: position 8,598 of record CAYSMI010000025.1, on the reverse strand, counting down.
CGCAACCGCTGCGCCCTGACCGGACGCCCACGCGGATATTTCCGCCGTTTTGGACTCGCGCGCAACGCGCTGCGGGAAGTTGCCATGCGCGGGGAAGCGCCGGGCGTTGTCAAGGCCAGTTGGTAACGACAGGTAAACAAGCCGAACCCAGGTTCGTTCAGGCTCGGAGGAAATTGCAAATATGAGTATGTCGGATCCCATCGCAGATATGCTGACCCGCATCCGCAACGCCCTGGCCGTAAGAAAAAGAACGGTCACGATGCCGGCGTCTAACATGAAGCAGGCAATTGCAAAAGTGCTTAAAGAGGAAGGGTACATCAGTGATGTTCAAACGCACGAAGAAGGTGCCCATAGGAATATGACGATTACCCTCCGTTATGCCGAGGGTGTGGGTGCTATCGAAAATATCCAGCGGGTGAGCCGCCCCGGTCAAAGGGTGTACTGCAGTGTATCGGATATGCCGCAGGTCAACGGGGGCCTGGGCACCGTGATGGTCTCGACCTCCAAAGGCCTGATGACCGACCGGCAGGCGAGGTCTTCCGGTGTTGGCGGCGAAGTAGTCTGTCGCGTCTTTTAGCCTAGCGAGAAATCTGGAGCACAAGTTATGTCGCGCGTCGCAAAAAATCCGATCAACCTTCCCAGCGGGGTAGACGCCGTGCTCGGCGATGCATCGGTAAGCGTCAAGGGGCCTCAGGGTGAGCTTTCCCTGGATCTGCATCCCAGTATCGGTGTAGATGAGACTGAAGGCAGTCTTCAGGTCCGCCCGCAGGATGACCAGTCCTGGGCAATGGCCGGTACTTTCCGGGCGTTGATCGCCAACATGGTGACCGGCGTGAGCACCGGGTTTGAGAAAAAACTGGAGATCGTCGGCGTTGGGTATCGCGCACAGGCTCAGGGTAAAAAACTGAACCTCAGTCTGGGGTTCTCCCATCCCGTGGTTTATCAGATGCCTGAGGGCGTGTCGGTAGAGACCCCCACACAAACTGAGATTGTGCTGAAAGGATCAGATAAGCAGCAGGTTGGCCAGGCCGCCGCCGAGATTCGCGGTTTCCGGCCCCCGGAACCCTATAAAGGAAAGGGGATCCGCTATTCCGGTGAATACGTCGTCCGTAAACAGGCGAAGAAAAAGTAACCGTTAACCTAACTTCAACGAATTACTGGGATCAGGCAGTATGAGCGAGAAAAAAATTTCACGCATTCGACGCGGCGTCAGGACGCGTTCGCGGATATCGCGTGACCGTATCAACCGGATGAGTATTTTTCGCACCCCGCGTCACATTTATGCCCAGATCATCGATCCGACCGGTGGACGTGTCCTGGCGAGCGCCTCCAGTCTCGAGGCGGAAGTTCGTGCCGATCTCAAGCACGGCGGCAATATTGCGGCAGCAGCCGTCGTTGGGAAACGAATTGCCGAAAAGGCAATTGCTGCGGGTGTCGACAGCGTCGCATTCGACCGCTCGGGCTTTCGCTATCACGGTCGGGTGAAGGCGCTGGCAGAAGCCGCACGGGAAGGCGGATTGAAGTTTTAACAGGAAACAGGATAACGACGACAGAGAGTTTTATGGCAACGAACGCAAATCAGATTGGGACCGACGGCGAAGGCTTTATTGAGCAGTTGATTAACGTACGTCGGGTTGCGAAGGTAGTTAAGGGCGGGCGGATCTTCGGATTTTCAGCGCTGACGGTCGTAGGCGATGGTAAAGGTCTTGTGGGTATAGGCCGCGGCAAAGCCCGTGAGGTACCTGTTGCTGTTCAGAAAGCGATGGACGAAGCCCGGCGCAATATGCAGAAGATCAACCTTAAAAAAGGAACACTGCACTATGCTACCGTCGGCCGCCACGGCGCGGCACGGGTGGTTATGCGCCCCGCATCTGAAGGTACCGGCATCATTGCCGGTGGGACGATGCGCGCCATCTTCGAGGCGGCTGGCGTAAGAAATGTGTTGGCCAAGGTCATCGGTACCACCAACCCGGTCAACGTGGCACGCGCCACCATCGCGGGTCTTGCCGGAATGCGTAACCCCCGGCAGGTTGCCATCCGTCGCGGCAAATCGGTTGAGGACATCAGGGGCCAGGAGTCTGCCGATGAGTAGCCGGCGCATCAGGGTGACGCTCGTCAAAAGTAAGCATGGCCGCGGTGCAAAGCAGTTGGCTTGTGTTCATGGCCTTGGGTTGCGACGGATTCACCAGACCGTGGAACTCGAAGAGACGCCTGCCGTAATAGGCATGGTCAATAAAATATCGCACCTGGTTAGGGTAGAGGTAAGCTGAAATGCGGTTGAACGAATTGAAACCGGCAGAAGGTTCGCGCCGGACAGCCAAGCGTGTCGGGCGTGGCCCCGGCTCCGGTCTCGGAACGACTGCCGGGAGAGGCGTCAAGGGGCAGAAGTCCCGCTCTGGCGGTTATCACAAAGTTGGATTTGAAGGCGGTCAGATGCCCCTGCAGCGGCGCTTGCCCAAAAGAGGTTTCCGCTCACTGGCGCGTCCCCGCGTAGCCGAAGTCAGACTGCACGAACTCCAGAAAATGGACTCCGGGGATATCGACCTTTCGACATTAAAGGCGGCCGGGGTGATTCGCCATGACGCGATTCGCGCGAAAGTGATCGCGTCTGGAAGCATTGAACGTGCGGTCGTATTGCGAGGGGTTGGTGTGACCGCGGGCGCCCGGGCAGCCATTGAGCAAGCCGGAGGCAAGGTCGAGGCCTAGTCAACATGGCGGCGTCTCCTCTAGCAGCGATCGGCAAGATGACGGAACTGCGTCAGCGCATTCTGTTTGTGCTTGGCGCCATGGTGGTGTTCCGGGTGGGTACTCATATCCCGATCCCCGGGGTAGACCCCACTGCCGTTGCGGCGCTTTTTGAGCAGACCCGTGGCTCAATCGTCGATATCTTCAACATGTTTTCCGGCGGCGCGCTGGAAAGACTCTCGATTTTTGCCCTGGGGGTCATGCCGTATATCTCGGCGTCGATCATCATCCAGATGATGACCTCGGTCATTCCGCAGCTTGAAGCGCTAAAAAAAGAGGGCGAGGCTGGACGGCGGAAGATTACACAGTACACCCGATACGGCACCGTCGCCCTGGCGCTCTTCCAGGGTCTTGGCATCGCGATTGCCATTGAGGGTCAGCAGGCGGCAGGAGGGCCGGTGGTTCTGGTGCCGGGGCTTGGGTTCAAGATCACTACGGTCGCGACGCTGGTCACCGGGACCATGTTCCTGGTATGGCTGGGAGAGCAGATTTCAGAACGTGGTATCGGCAACGGGATTTCGCTCATCATCTTCGGCAGCATCGTTGCGGGACTGCCGTCCGCAGTTGCGGGAACGCTTGAACTGGCCCGTACCGGTGCGTTCACACCCATCGGCGTGCTGGCCCTTTTTATCGGGGCGATTGCGGTGACGGCATTCGTCGTGTTTGTCGAAAGAGGCCAGCGTCGGTTGACAGTCAACTATGCAAAGCGCCAGCAGGGAAGACGTATGCTGGCCGGGCAGTCAACCCATTTGCCGCTGAAACTGAACATGTCAGGTGTGATCCCGCCGATCTTCGCCTCGAGCATCATTCTATTTCCCGCGAGTCTCGGGAGCTGGTTTGGCCAGTCTGAGGGAATGGGCTGGCTAAGGGACATCGCGACAACACTCTCGCCGGGCCAGCCTATCTACACGCTGGTGTATGCGGGAATGATCATTTTCTTCTGTTTTTTTTACACAGCACTTGTGTTTAATCCAAAGGAAATCGCCGACAATCTTAAGAAGTCCGGCGCGTTTGTGCCGGGAATCCGTCCGGGCGCGCAAACGGCGGGATATATCGATAAGGTGGTGTCCCGGCTGACGCTCGCAGGCGCCGCCTACCTGACGGTCGTTTGCCTCATTCCGGAATTCCTGATTGTCAAATGGAGCGTGCCCTTCTATTTTGGGGGCACATCGTTGCTGATCATCGTCGTGGTCATGATGGATATGATGTCGCAGGTCCAGTCCTATCTCATGTCGCGGCAGTATGAAAGCCTTATGAA
>CAYSMI010000025.1:0-4495 GCA_964432165.1 uncultured Acidiferrobacter sp. | reverse complement strand
ATCTCGGTCGAGGGCGACCTCCGTCGCGAAGTGTCCATGAACATCAAGCGCTTGATGGATATGGGCTGTTACCGGGGTATGCGTCATCGACGGGGTCTGCCGGTCAGGGGTCAGCGGACCTCGACGAATGCCAGGACTCGCAAAGGTCCCAAGCGGCCGATCCGCAAATAAACGCAGGAACTTACAACATGGCCAAGGTACAGAGCAAAAAACGCACGAAAGCAAAAGTCCGCAAGAACGTGCTCGAAGGTGTGGTGCACATCCATGCAACTTTTAACAACACCATCATCACCATTACCGATCGGCATGGCAATGCGGTAGCCTGGGCCACGTCGGGAGGAGCCGGATTCCGGGGCAGTCGTAAAAGCACACCGTTTGCTGCGCAGGTGGCTGCCGAGACCGCTGGCCGGACGGCACAGGATGCCGGGATGAAGCAGCTTGATGTCAAGGTGAAGGGCCCCGGACCGGGTCGGGATTCATCCGTACGGGCGCTCAACAACCTGGGTTTTGAAATCAATTCGATCACAGACGTGACACCGGTTCCGCACAACGGCTGCCGGCCGCCGAAGCGGCGGCGCGTTTGATCAGCGAAGGCAGCAGAGAAAATTATGGCTAGATACCGAGGACCCACCTGTAAACTCGCCCGGCGTGCCGGGACCGATCTCTTTCTCAAGAGCCCGGTTCGCGCGCTGGATTCAAAGTGCAAGTTCGACCGTCCGCCCGGCTTCAAGGCAGGTGCACGCCGGCCCAGGGTGACGGTGTACGGTACGCAGCTCCGAGAGAAGCAGAAACTGCGGCATATGTACGGTCTCATGGAAAAGCAGTTCCACAGTTATTACCTTGCTGCCGCTAAGGCGAAAGGTTCAACGGGTGAGTCCCTTTTGCAACTTCTGGAGTCGCGCCTCGACAGCGTCGTCTACCGGATGGGTTTCGGTATTACCCGGGCAGAGGCGCGCCAGCTGGTCGGCCATAATGCGGTTCTGGTCAATGGGACGAAAGTGAATATTGCCTCGTTCCAGGTGAAGCCCGGGGATGAGGTCACCGTCCGTGAACGTTGCCGCGGCCAGCTCCGAATCAAGTCGGCCCTGGAGATCGCGGAGCAGCTGGGTTTTGTGCCCTGGGTCGACGTGGACAGCAAGGCATTCAAGGGTGTGTTCAAGGCTGTACCTGACCGCGCGGAACTGTCCCAGGAGATCAATGAATCGCTGGTGGTGGCCCTTTACTCGAAATAATCCGAGTTTTGGATATGTCAGCGCTTAACGATGCGTACAACATCACGCCAGTTTTACGAATGAAACACGACACATTTCAGAGGTAAGTACTCAATGTCGCAAGCCAGAGAAGAGTTTCTTAAGCCGAACGTCATCAATGTTGACACTGTGAATGACACCCGGGCCCGTGTGACCCTGGAGCCGTTAGAACGGGGGTTCGGCTACACATTAGGTAACGCACTGCGCCGTATTCTGCTCTCTTCCATGTCCGGTGCTGCCGTGACCGAGGTACGGATCGAAGGAATCAGCCATGAATACTCGTCGGTCCCAGGCGCCCAGGAGGACGTCATCGCCATCCTCCTGAACCTTAAGAGCCTCGCGGTGCGGATGCATAACCGCGAAGAAGCGGTGCTTCGCGTCTCCAAGAAAGGTCCCGGAACAGTGACAGCAGGGGATATCCAGCTGGACCACGATGTCGAAGTGGTCAACCCCGACCACCTGCTGGCAAACCTGTCTCCGGATGGTGAACTGAACATGGAGATCACGGTCAGCACCGGCCGCGGTTATCAGGTGGTTGATCTGGGGGCCGAGGAGACGGAGACCCGGGGTATTGGGGTGCTGCGCCTGGACGCGTCCTACAGCCCGATCCGCAGTGTCTCCTACACGGTCGAAAATGCCCGTGTCGAACAGCGCACTGACCTAGACAAACTGGTGATGGAGATCGAAACCAACGGCACCATCGACGCCGAAGAGGCGGTACGACGTGCCGCCAAGATTCTCCACGATCAGATCTCAGTATTTGTTCAGCTCAAGGAATCCGAAACGGCTGACGCCGAAGTGCTCGAAGAGCGTATCGACCCGGTTCTGCTGCGCTCAGTTGATGATCTGGAACTCACTGTGCGCTCGGCAAATTGCCTTAAGGCCGAGAATATCTATTACATCGGGGATCTCATTCAGCGCACCGAGGTAGAACTTCTGAAAACACCCAACCTCGGGAAGAAATCGCTGACGGAAATCAAGGATGTGCTGGCCACGCGCGGACTTTCCCTGGGTGTCAAACTCGAGAACTGGCCGCCGGCATCGCTGCAGCGTGAGAAGCGCGACAGCTTGCACTGATCATCGGGAATTTAGCGAGCCTAGAACGGAGAAGCTGTTATGCGTCATCACAAGAGCGGTCGTGTGCTGGGACGGGATTCCAGCCATCGGAAAGCAATGTTCGCAAATATGGCGGCATCCTTATTCACACACGAGCAGATCCGCACCACCTTGCCCAAAGCCAAAGAGCTGCGACGTGTGGCGGAGCCGCTGATCACGCTCGCCAAGACGCCGTCTGTGGCAAACCGGCGACTCGCCTATGCCCGTCTTCGGGATCGTGAAGCCGTGAGCAAGCTGTTTGACACAATCGGCCCGCGTTTCCAGGACCGCGCCGGAGGCTACACGCGGATTCTGAAATGCGGTCTGCGTTCCGGTGATGGTGCGCCGATGGCTTACGTGCAGCTGCTCGACAGGCCCGAAACCGACGAAGCGGATACCGCATCAGAATAACGGTACTGCCGTGCCGGTCTGCGGCTAACGCGACTTTTCTCATCGGGTACCGACTGCCACCGTACGCTGCCCAGACCAGCAATGTCGCGCAAAGGCACTCAGCTCCATGAACCTCAAGTCCCTGGAGATTGATCAACAGACCGGACTCCTACGTGGCAGCACGTGTCTGTGTTCACCCCACTGTGACGACCGGCCGGAAGGGGTCAGTATCAATGCGTTGGTGGTTCACGCGATCAGTCTGCCGCCAGGCTATTTCGACACGGGGGCCATCAGCGACCTTTTTCTGGGATGTCTTGACGTGGACGCCCATCCTTATTTTCGCGAGATCGCGACACTCAAGGTGTCCGCACATTTCCTAATTAACCGTGAGGGCAGGGTGACCCAGTTTGTGCCGGTGATCCGACGGGCATGGCACGCCGGTAGCTCGTTCTTCGACGGGCGGGACCAGGTGAACGATTTTTCGGTCGGTGTTGAGCTGGTGGGTTCTGACGAGACGCGCTTTACCGGGAGTCAGTACGCCGCCCTGGCATCACTGACCCGGGCGCTGCAGGCCGCGTGGCCCGCCATTACAGCGGAGCGCATCGTGGGTCATTCGGAGATCGCGTCGGGGCGAAAAACCGACCCGGGGCCGCATTTTGACTGGCCGCGATATCGGGAACTAATTTCCCCGGGATAACGCCAAGCCTGCGATCAGAAAGGCGATCACATAGACAATCAGCCGGTATGTCACCATTGAGCCTGGCGGAATACAGATGAAAGACATACCGGTGAGCCCGCGCTTTCCAATTTCGTGGGCAAGGCGAATGATCTCGTAATCACTCATTCCCATCGGCTCGGCAAGTTCCCCGAGAATATCCCCGGGTGCCGGGCCGGCGCCCCCGAGGATGTCCATATCAAAGTGGACGTAGACATCGTCCGCTCCCTCATAGGCATGCCGAAGTTCTTCGCAAAGACCTGCGATGCCGAGCTCTGTCCGGACCTTCCACATCGGGTAGAAATGCGCTCCCTGTTGTATGTAATCCCGGACAATCGCGGCTTCTTCCAGCATGCCACGCTCTCCAATCTCGACGAGGTTCGGGATCGAAAAATTCGAAAGGCTGCTGAAGGTCTTTGATTTCCAGTTGCCGCTGCCGGCAATGCGCTCGTCCCCAGTCAGGTAGTCGAGGGGCCGTGAATCCCAGTGGGTATCCGTACTGATCATGCCGACCTTGCCGGCAGAGCGTTCGGCGATCGGTTTGGCGATGGCGTAGGAACTGCAGGGACTGTTCTGGCCGATAACAATCGGGATGGCACCTGCTTCAAGCGCACGGTTGACCAATTCCTCAACCGCTGCCTGGGCTTTCAGGATATTTTCCGCGGTCGGGTCGAGGTTGCACTCCGGCGTAATGTCGGCATCTCCCATATCAACCACGGTGAGTTTCTCGAAGATATCGACATCCAACTCCTGGATGTAGCCGCTCGGATACCGCGCCGACTGCTGGCGGACCCGCATCGGCGCCGCCAGCCACTCGGTCTTGTCCACGCCGGCGTACTTGCCGCGGGCGCCCGCCACATAAGGGGCACCTATGATGGCGACGTCGGCACCGGAAATTTCATCCGCCGTATGCGCCAGAGGCACGCCCATGAATGTGGGTGTCTCGGCGTTGATCATCGGCAGGGCATCGCTGTCGATATTGGTGTAGCCGCCCATGCCTTCCCAGGGAGGTTTGCTCATGTCAGGTGTCCTTTGATGTGTTTCA
>CAYSMI010000024.1:0-15263 GCA_964432165.1 uncultured Acidiferrobacter sp. | reverse complement strand
ACAGTTCTCCAGCCCGCGCGCGCTGGACCGACTCAAACCGTTTCGTAAGTTCCCGGCAAAGTGCGACCGGGCGGTCGTCACCGAAGATGTCGGCAATATCGCTGAGCGCATCGAGCACCCGTTTGGGAGATTCAAAAAATACCAGCGTACGTGACTCCGACGAAAGAGACTGTAGTCTGGTGCGGCGGGCCTGAGCACGGGCCGGAAGAAACCCTTCAAAGACAAAGCGGTCTGTCGGCAGGCCTGATATGGAAAGCGCGGCCGTGACCGCGCTTGGACCTGGAACTGCGATGACTGGAATGTCCAGTTCTCCTGCCTTGCTGACCAAACGGTAGCCGGGGTCACTGATCAATGGCGTCCCGGCATCGCTGACAAGCGCCACGCTGCCACCGGATTGCAGCAGACGAACCAGTCCAGGTAATTGGCGTGTCTCGTTATGCTCGTGCAGGGATAGCAGTCGAGGAGTGCTCACGCCCAGATGATTGAGCAAGCCCCGGGTGTGACGCGTATCTTCCGCTGCGATGACATCAACATCATGGAGTACCTGGGTGGCACGGACCGAAACATCCCCGAGATGGCCAATCGGCGTTGCAACCACATAAAGGGTTCCCGGTTGCAGGACGTGGGTTGATGCTCTGCTCACAATAGTGGGTCAGCCCTTGAGTGCAGTGATGAGGTCCGGGTGACGAAGGCGGGGACATTAAGTCTATCCGGTATACTGAAACCATGCCTTCGCACTGCGCCGCGGGATTGTTACGCCCCCTGACTGTGGCGCTCGTCTTGAGCCTGGTATCCGGTTGCCTGGGGTCAGCGACAAAGGATACCGTCGACCGGCAAGAGCGCCTTAAACCCGCTCCAACAGCACAGGCGAAAGAAACTGTCAGAGACGCTGACGCGGTCGCTTCACCGGCAGTCATCAGGGATCTTGCCAAGGCAGAGCCAGAGTCTTCCGCATGGACTTTTTTGGAGCGCGCCCTGGATGCAAAAGATGTACAGGCGGAACTGCTCTTTCTCGCTGCCGCCAAACGTTTTCTACAAGCCGCACGCTACGAGCAGGCCGAAATCATCCTCGCCCGACCGCAATACCGTAACGCCGAATCCTGGGTCATTGACCAGCGCAAGTTGCTGAGCGCAGCGCTCGCCCTGGCTGGGGAAAACCCATCAGCGGCATGGCGTTTACTGGCCAATACCGAAGATGCAGAACTTGATAATGCTCAGCGGCTGCTGCGCTACGATCTTCAATTCCGAACGCTTTTCGCTCAGGAAAAACACCACGAGGCGCTGGCACTGATCGGGAATCTCTCCCTCGAAGACGGCACGCCGGAGCACATTGATGCTCTATTGCAGAGTGCTTTTGACAGGCTTTCACGACTTTCAACTGAACAACTCGATCTGCTTAGACTAAACCCCGACATTGTCCATGAGGATGCGGGCTGGATTGATCTTGCGCGGCTTTATGGCCGCACGGGCTGGAACCTCGAAAGGCTGCGACAGGAACTGGATGGCTGGCTCGCCGAATATCCCGGGCATCTTGCAACCGCAATAGCGAGGAACCTGCGGCCCGAGGCTTGCTCCCCCGCAAAGCTCTCCAAGGTGGCCCTGATGCTGCCGCTGACATCCCCCTTCAGCAAGGCCGCCTCTGCATTTCATGACGGATATCTGAATCTTTACGAAACCGATAATCCGTCCACAAGGCCAATAATCGAACTTTATGATTTCGGTGAAGACCTCGACGCGGTTGGGAAGTTGTACCGCCAGGCAGTTGCTGCGGGATCGGATCTTGTCATTGGACCGCTCGGACGCGATGCGGTGTCTAAACTTGTAGCCGGTTCAAGACTTCCGGTGCCCACGCTCCTGCTGGGATCGCATGACTCCGGATCGAGGCCAAACGCGCTCTTTCTAGATCTTTCGCGCCGCGCCGAAGCGCTGTCACTTGTCACCCATGCGCGAGCGCGCGGCCTGCAACACGCCCTGATCCTCCACAACCCCTCCAAGGTACACAGATCGGCGGCGGATGCTGCAGTGACGGCATGGCAGGAACAAGGCGGCATCATTGCCGACAGGGCTGGGTTAGCTCCACAGGTAAGCGACTATTCCGCAATACTTTCACGCCTGCTTGGACTGACGCAAAGCCAGCAGCGGACGGGGACCCTGCAGAGCATCCTGACAGATCAAGTGCCTGTGACTGCCCTGCCCAGAATCCGTCAGGACCTGGATGTCATTTTTCTCTTTACCGATCAGGCCACAGCCCGGTTGCTCAAGCCCCAGATTGATTTTCACTATGCGGGCAGATTACCGATCTACTCACAGAACACCATCTTCAGCGGCAAGGCTGATGTCGTCAATGACCTCGATCTTGACGGTATGCTGTTTTCCGATATGCCCTGGCTCGTTCGTCAGACGGGCCGTTTTGGAAAAGCATCGGCAGATGCATCAGCCGCTACCGATTACCAGCACTCTGCTATCGGCCGGCTTTTTGCACTGGGCATGGATGCGTACCGCCTGACCTGCCATATCCCCAAGAGACAGGATCAGCCGGACTGGCAATATGCGGGCGCGAGCGGCCTGCTTTCCATCAGCGGCGATGGCCGTATAGAGCGGCTCCCCGATTGGGCAACCTTCAATAAGGGCTTGCCCCAGGTGTTTGAACCGGTAATCTCCCCATAGGTCATCCCAATCGGTACGCATGGACAAAGCCGCTGCGAATATCCACTGGTCAGAGGATTTTGCCCTGGATCAACTACAGCTGGCGGGGCTGCATCTCGTACACCGTAATTATCGAACGCGTCGGGGGGAGATTGACCTTGTGCTGCGTGACAAATCTACAGTGGTTTTTGTCGAAGTCCGTTACCGCGCGACGATCGCATATGGCCGGCCTGAAGAGACGGTTGATGCGCGAAAACAGTCCCGGCTACGACTCGCAGCCCAGGTTTTCCTACAGCAACACCCTGACTGGCTGAACGCCCACTGCCGATTTGACGTATTCGCGGTCAGCGGTAAACCCCCTGACCATACCTGGCGGTGGATACCCGACGCATTCTGAACCGAGGGCTCGCGTTCTGACACAGGCCCCTGTACCCGTCGAAAGCTTTAGAATTCGGACAACAGTCCAACATTAGCGGGCACAGCGCCGAATGAACCAGCGTATCGTCGATCACTTCAAAACCAGTGCGCAGACTGCATTGGCCAGCGCGGAATTACTGGCGGATGACATTCTGCGGGCATCCCGGGCCATCCTCGAAACACTCGAGAACGGTGGCAAACTGCTGCTTTGTGGCAATGGGGGATCTGCAACCGATGCCATGCATTTCAGTGCGGAACTTCTGGTCCGTTTCCAGAAAGAACGTAAGGCATTGCCGGCGATCGCACTGGTCAGTGATACCGCGACTTTAACGGCAACCGGTAACGACTACGATTTCGACCAGATTTTCTCCCGGCAGATCGACGCCTTGGCCACGCCGGGTGATCATCTCGTCGTCATAACGACGTCGGGGAATTCACCTAACATTCTCAACGCGGTACAGGCGGCAAGAAAAAAAGAGAATATTGGAATCACGGCTTTGACCGGCCGCGACGGCGGTGCCCTGGCATCGATGCTTGATCAGGGAGACTGCGAACTTCGGATTCCCTCGGACAGCACTGCCCGTATCCAGGAGGCTCACGCTATAATCATTCACTGTTTCTGTGATCTGATCGATCAACACTACTGTGGGGAACATTGATGAACCGAGTTCGCTCTGCCAAAACCTTAAAGCCGTTCAGGCACTCTCTTCTGGCACTCACAATCGCCTGCCTTGTCAGCGGCTGCGGCATCGTGCTGGTTACCACCGCTACCGTCATGGCCATCGACATCGCCCGGGACCGCAGAGGCGCGAGCGTTTACTGGGATGACAACAAGATGGAGCTTGATATCGCCCGCTCTATCGACAAGCAAAAGCAGATTGAGCATGAGCATGTGAACGTGACGGTATATAACGGCGTGGTACTGCTCACTGGGGAGGTGCCGGATCAGCGGGATATCGATTCCATAATCGACCTCGCCAAATCACACCAGGGATCCCGTCAGGTCATCAACCGGCTGGAACTCGCTGGAAAGACCAATATGAACAGTCGTGCCAACGACGGCTGGATTACCACCAAGGTCAAGACAGCGATTGCAACCTCTGCACCGGTCGATTCAACCCGGATCAAAGTGGTTACCGAGCGGGCCAACGTCTACCTCATGGGCCTGGTGCGGCCTGAAGAAGCCGAAATTGCAGTTGAAGCCACCCGTTCCGTAACGGGTGTCGTTCGTGTCATCAAGGTGTTCGAATACATCTAGATCCCGACCGCTAATCGCGGTGAACAGCGCCGAAAAAATCGTTCTCGACCGGGATACGCTCGAGCAGCGGGTCAGCGATAGCGCACGTCCCCTGGTGTTTACCAATGGCGTTTTCGACCTCCTCCATCGCGGTCATGTGGCCTATCTAGAGGAAGCCGCAGCATTCGGGGCGACGCTCCTGGTTGCGCTGAACTCAGACCCATCTGTGCAGCGGCTCGGCAAGGCCCCCGAACGGCCGGTGAATCCCCTGGAGGACCGCCTTGCCGTTGTTGCCTCGCTGGGCTGTGTTGATCTCGTGACCGCTTTTGATGACGATACGCCGCTCAACCTGATCCTGCGCGTGCGGCCGGATTACCTGGTCAAGGGCGGGGACTGGCCGGCTGATGACATTGTCGGCGCCGATGAGGTCCGCGCCAACGGGGGGGAAGTCCATAGCCTGCCCTTTCGCTATGCACGGTCAACGTCAGATCTGATTGCCCGCATTCGCAGCGCCTAACGCGTCTGGATTGGCGTGAAACCACCCTTTCAGACAAACCGCAACAGGGGCTCGAGTTCCGACAGAGCCAACTCGTAGACACTGCGCTTGAAAGCGACCACCTTGCGCGGTGGCAGCCAGTAATCCACCCACTGCCAATGATCGAATTCGGGCGTGTCACTGTGATCAAGACAGATGGCGTGGTCTGACGCCAGCATCTTCATCAGAAACCACACCTGTTTCTGCCCTTTGAAGGTGGCGCTACGTGAGCGTAGACTGCCCGGCACATCGTAGCGCAGCCAGTTGCGGGTCCGGCCGACCAGTTCCACGTTCTGCGGTCGCAGCCCTACCTCTTCATACAGCTCACGATAGACGGCCTGCTCGATCGTTTCCCCATGCTCGATACCTCCCTGAGGAAACTGCCAGCCATCATGGCGGCTCCGGCGAGCCCAGAGCACCTGGCCCGCGTTATTGAAAAGCACAATGCCGACGTTTGGACGATAACCGTCAGCATCAGAGACGGAATGTAGGTCATCGACCATCGGGTAACCCTGAATGCATTACTTCCTGACATCACCTGTTAATTCTCGATGATTTATACCATATAGGAGCGGTCACAGAAATCAACCGCGCAAGTCCGACTGGCTGAGCGGTTGTTTTAACTTTCAGTTATGTCAGGCGCAGTCTTCGCCTGTAGGGATGCATAACGGGACTGAAAGAGCGCTTCAAGCTGATCAATCGTATCCTCGCTGGTCTCGCCCTGCATCACATGACGCGCCATCAGGCCTGAGGCTTCGTTGAACACGGTGTCACGGTCCAGCATGGGATAGCTCTGCGTAAGGCGGCGGATCGCGGCAATCACACTCTCACCCTGCGGGCGCGGGATGTTGACAATCTCAGGAGGAGTTTCGGGCAGAACCGGCCGACGGTCCCTGAGGTATTGTGCGAAATCCAGCACGCTCGCGACTTCCTCGTCGGTCAACGCGTCGAGCACTGCCCGCAGTTGCGAATCCTTCGACTTGCCCATCGATTCCCAGTCAGTGCAGGCTCACTGACATCGGCTCAGGTCACTCGTTGGCCGCCTGCTTCTCAACGCAGTGCGTCTCGGTGAATTCAAGGAACTCATCCATCGCCCGCAACCGGAATTTCTGCCGCTGGTAGACAATGGAAAAAGGCCGTGTCAGCGGGGGGTCTAGACTTAGCTTGGACAGCATCCCCAGTTCCAGTTCCTTGTTGAGCGTCGCGATCGACAGGATCGAAATGCCAAGGCCGGCGGTCACCGCGCTCTTGATAGATTCAGGGCTGCCGAATTCCATGGTCAGGTTGAGGTCAGAGATATCGTGACCGGCCGAGTGAAGATAACCCAGAATGACATCGCGGGTTCCTGAACCCTCCTCACGACTGATGAACGGGTATTCAAAAATATCGCCAATGCGGGTGGTCGGGTTTTGTGTCAACGGATGCCCCGGAGGGGTGACAATGACCAACTCGTCGTCCCAGCAAACCTTCGATACCAGATTCTTGTTGCCGACCGGTCCCTCGACGATACCGATATCGAGCTCATTGTTCTCCACCATGTGGAGGACGCCCTCGGTGTTGGCTACGTGAAGCCGCACCGCAACATCAGGAAACTTGGCCTGGTATTCACCGAGGATGCTCGGAATAACGTATTCGCCAATTGTGGTACTCGCGCCCAACACCAGCGGGCCGAGCACATCCCCTGTTAACTTGCGGACCTCGTTATCCATCTCGCTGTACAAGGCGATGATCTGATCCGCATAACCCTTGACCAGGTGGCCTGCCGAGGTAAGGCTGATCCGGTTGTGGGTACGGTCAAACAGGCGGGTGTTGAAGTAGTCCTCCAACTGCCGAATCTGAAAAGTGACGGCGGGCTGGGTCATATGCAATGCCTCAGCCGCTTTGGTAAAACTGAGCAGTCGGGCTACCGTTGCAAAGACCTGAAGTCTTCTATCAGCCATACGTTGTCTCCCTACCTGCCGTTGATCGTGTCTACCGAGTGGGCCAGACCACCCCGATCAGTTTCACTCCGATACAGCAAGCGATAAACTGATTTTATGGTTTATAAGTAGATATTGGTAGTATTCACGACGGCTCGACCGGTCATCACGGTCCGTAGCCAAAAAGACCGCTCTTCAAGTCGATCCCCGGGCCCCCGCCTCAAGCACAAAACGGCGAAAGGCCTGGGCTGTGGGTGAAAGGCGCTTGCCCTTGCGATGCGCCACATACCAGCGGCGCATAATCGGCATCCCTACGACATCCAGTTTGACCAGGCGCTTCAGGGTAAGTTCCTGCGCGACCGTGTGGGCGGAAACCACCGCCAGGCCAAGGCCAGCCTCAACCCCCTGCTTGACGGCCTCGTTGCCCATGAGTTCCATACTTTTCTGATAACTGAAGTCCTGGTCGGCAAAAAATCGCTCCATCGCGACACGCGTTCCGGAACCGGGCTCACGAACAACAAAATGAGCCTCGGAAAAATCCGACAATGGAATCTGTTTGTGGTTGGCCAGGGGATGATCCGGTGCGGCGATCACGATCAACGGGTTATCCATAAAGGACTCGGAAATCAGATCCATATCTGCCGGAGGTTTGCCCATCAACACGAGATCCGGCACGTTGGCCTCAAGCCGGCTCAGCAGCAACTCGCGGTTCGTTACATCAAGCGAGATTTCGACAGCTGGATTTTCCCGCGCAAAATCCGCAAGGAGCTGGGTGGCGAAGTAATTGACGGTGGATGCGATCGCGACACGAAGACGCCCCGAATCCTCGCCACGAAGATCATTCATCTCTTCTGCTGCAGCCTCGAGATGCTGCATGATGGTTCGCGCGTGCAGTAACATGGCGTCCCCGGCCTGGGTCAGATAGATTTTCTTGCCAATCTGCTCAAACATGGGCAAGCCCACCGAACTTTCCATCTGCTTTATCTGCATCGACACCGCCGGCTGTGTGAGATGCAGTTCTTCCGCTGCGCGGGTATAACTCAGATGGCGCGCCACAGCCTCGAAGACCTGTAACTGCCGAATTGTGATATGCATGACCCCCTCTTGATGTCCGAATCGAGACCACCGGCCTCTATCGACCTTATTCAATAAGTATAAACTTATTTAACAGATAAAATAAATTTGCTTAATCTGATGGACGGAATCTCTTATATTTCCTGAGGTTCATACACCAGCGGCTTTCTTTGGCCGTTTTTGGCTTTCGTACGCGGAGAAATATCGATGTCTACGCGACACCCTGTCATTGCAGTTACCGGTTCGTCAGGTGCGGGTACCAGCACTGTAAAAACGGCCGTCGAACATATCCTCCTGCGCGAACACCTTAAAGCGTCCATCGTGGAAGGGGATAGTTTTCACAAGTTCGACCGCTATCAGATGCATGAGGAAGTCACTAACGCACATAAAGAGGGCCGCAATCTCAGCCACTTTGGTCCTGAGGGAAACCACTTCAATAAACTCGAGACACTGTTCAGGAACTACAGCGAGACCGGTACCGGAAAGATCCGTTACTACCTGCACAATGAGGCAGAAGCCGCCCCATACAAACAAAAGCCAGGGACTTTTACATCCTGGGAAGACTTGTCAGACGAAACGGATCTGCTCTTCTACGAGGGATTACATGGCGGCGTCGCCAATGGGGAAGTCAATATCGCTCAGCATGTCGACCTGCTCGTTGGGGTGGTCCCGATCGTCAATCTGGAGTGGATTCAGAAAATTCACCGTGACACAGAGAGTCGGGGCTACGAGCCAGAAGCGGTGACCGAAACCATTCTTCGGCGAATGCACGATTACGTCCACTATATCGCGCCACAATTTTCCAGAACTGACATCAATTTCCAGAGGGTGCCGACGGTAGACACCTCAAACCCCTTTATCGCCCGGGACATCCCGACACCGGACGAAAGTTTCGTGGTTATCCGCTTCCGGGATCCCGCCAAATTTGACGTTGACTTTCCTTATCTTCTGTCGATGCTGCACGATTCATTTATCTCACGGCGCAACACCATCGTCGTACCGGGAGGAAAAATGGGGCTCGCCATGGAACTGATCCTGTCGCCGATCATTGACTCGATGATGAGCCAGAAAAGAGAACTCCAGCGCAGTGCGCGCCAGAAAGACTACTGAACGGCTGCTGCGTGGAAACGGCGGCCTGCCTGACCATTATCAAGTACATCACGGACCTGTTCTGAGGCTGATCCCGGGTCAGGGCAGCGTCCCAAGTGGCACAGGCAGAGCGCCCCGCCATATACCAGACTGTCCCGCATAGGCCCGGCTTTACTGTCCAGGGCGGCAAGTCCTGCCTTTGCCGCTGCCTGTGCCAACGCATCGGCGTCAATAGATCCTGTAATCGCATCATCGGCTTCCTGTTGAGGCAGGTCTTGCGGTAGCGGGATGGCACGATCCGAAGACTCGATTGCATAATCAGCCGGGTCCAGCCGGACCTCGACATCGGGCCCCTCGCCCCGGTAAGAGAATAACTTTGAGGGCTGATTGAGGGAGGGAATAACCCCGCCCTCCACGCCGCGCACAATGATGGCCGAGGAATAATCGGATGCGCGTGCCAATGCCGTATAGATCGGTGGATACGGCTTGTGCACATAGCCCGTCATCAGATGCGTCCGCCGAGCGCCGCGGACCGGGCCCAACAACACCTCAAGCGTGGTAAGACACGGCCGTTTCACGATCTTTGTCCGCAAAGAGACCAGGTCATGCAGTGCTGGGCAGGCTGTTTGCTGATCCACATAGGCCCACCCGATATCCGGGTCAGCAAGCTGTTCGGACGCCTCCTCAGGGCTCAGGTCGACGCCGACCCCGGCCGAGCGCAGTACTTTACGGTGGGTAGCGCCATATTTTGGGCCGATGGATTCTGCACCGTTGCAAACCGTCGCCACACCGCAGGCAGCGAGCACTGCCGGAAGAAAGGGTGCCGCAGGCATCCCCCGGGTAAAGCCATCAAAGGGATCGGATAAATCCAGCACATCATCGACCGTGGTCGTAGCCTGACGAGTCTGATCCAGCAGTGCATCCAACACGCCGAGGTTTTCAGGCATCGTCTCACGCTTCATCCGCAGGGCGATCAGGAAGATGGCGGCCTGTACCGGGTCCGCATCGCCGGAGAGAATAAGACGCATGCCGTCATGCGCCTCTTCCCGGGACAGATCCTTGCTCAACTCGGGCCCGGTCGCGATCTTCTGGATATACTGGCGCATCGTCATGGGATGATGCCTGTTGGGTGTTGTTTTAGAAGATAATTCCTGAGTCGACCGTAGTGTATGCCGGGATCAAGAGTGCCTCCATATCTAATTGGGTAGTGGCATTGAAAGATCAAGACTTCCCGGCGGCATGGTCGTCCGACTTGACTTGCGGTAAACCACCACTATGCGCGATTTGGAAGAAGAAGCGGAAATAAAGCTGTCGAGCGGGATAGCGGCGTTTGAGGCCAGGCATTTCACCCAGGCCATGAAACTGTTAAGCCCGTTGGCCGAAACCGGTTTGGCACAAGCTCAGTACCGGCTTGCCATCATGTACCAGAATGGGCTTGGCGTCGTACGCAATGAACTGCTGGCCTACAAATGGATGAAAAGTGCCGCGCAGCAGGACTACGGGCCGGCCCTGCACGGACTGGGCTTTATGTATATGGACGGAGACTGTGCAGCGCAGGACGATGCCCGTGCATTCCAGTGGTTTGAAGCGGCAGCCGAGCAGGGTCTCGCCGGCGCCATGGTTGCACTCGCGCAGATGCTGGAACAGGGCCGCGGCACTGCGCCGGACCCCGAAAGGGCCAAAGCCTTGTATAAGCAGGCGGGGTTTTGATCATCGTCAGTTGAGTTGAATCCGCTCTTGGAAGGGCGCCGGCTTAGGCCCGTTGATCAGCCGGCGTTGGATGGCCCTGCCCTATCGCCACCTGGATATGACTGTTGGGATAGATGGCAAAGACCACAGGGCCGGCTTGCGTAATAAACTTGCCCCATGGATGCCCTGCCGATTTTTCTGAGATTGCGTAATACCCCCGCCCTCGTGGTCGGAGGCGGCTCAGTGGCCGAGCGCAAGATCGATCTGCTGTTGCGCGCTGGCGCCAGCATCACGGTCGTAGCACCCACGATTGGCTCCAAGGTTCAGGCCCTGTTCGATCAGCACAAACTCGACTGGATTGAAGACTCCTTTTCGCCTGACCATTTGACTGAAGTTCTGATCGTTATCGCAGCGACCGATAACACTCACGTTAACAAGGCCATATCACAGGAGGCCCGTGAGAGAAACATCCCGGTAAATGTGGTGGATCAACCGGATCTGTGTACCTTCACCGTGCCCTCTATCGTGGATCGCTCACCCGTGATCGTGGCGATTGGGACCGGTGGTGCCTCCCCGGTGCTTGCCCGTATGCTGAAGGCCCGACTGGAAACATTAATCCCGGCCGCCTATGGCCGCCTTGCCAGCATTGCCCGGGAATTTCGGGATCAGGTAAAAGCGGCGCTCGGCAGTGTCAATTCCCGGCGCGGCTTCTGGGAGAACGTTTTCCAGGGACGGGTTGCAGAACTCGTCTTTGCCGGAAAGGAACATCAGGCCCGTGAAGAACTTAGCCGGATGATCCAGGCAACAGAGGAGGCCGAATTTGAACGCGGCGAGGTCTATCTGGTGGGTGCAGGACCCGGAGATCCCGATCTTCTGACGTTCCGAGCCCTGCGCCTGATGCAGCGGGCTGACGTGGTTCTTTATGACCGACTTGTCGCTCCGGCCATTGTCGATCTGGTACGTCGTGATGCCGAACGCATTTTCGTAGGCAAAGAGAAATCTAATCATGTGGTTCCCCAGCCCGAGATTAACGAACTGCTGCTGACCCTGGCCCAACAGGGAAAGCGGGTACTGCGGCTTAAGGGTGGCGATCCGTTTATTTTTGGAAGAGGAGGTGAAGAGATCGAGGACCTTGTACGGCACAACATACCGTTTCAGGTCATTCCCGGAATTACTGCGGCGGCCGGGTGTGCATCTTATGCCGGCATCCCCCTCACCCATCGGGATCACGCGCAGTCGTGTCTTTTTGTCACGGGTCA
The DNA here is from genome assembly GCA_964432165.1 of uncultured Acidiferrobacter sp. Taxonomy (GTDB): domain Bacteria; phylum Pseudomonadota; class Gammaproteobacteria; order Arenicellales; family UBA868; genus UBA868. The sequence goes on along the minus strand of CAYSMI010000024.1, from coordinate 3,398 downwards.
CCTCAAAGACGGCAGCGTCGACCTCAACTGGGACGCCCTGTGCCAGCCGGGTCAGACCGTTGTGGTCTATATGGGATTGACAGGGCTCGAGGTGATCTGCCGCGAGATGATCCGCCATGGTCTGGAAAGCATCACCCCGGCGGCTCTCATCCAGCAGGGGACCACGCTCAATCAGCGGGTTATCGCCGCGACGCTCGAGAGCCTCCCCGACGCCGTTGCTGCTGCGCAGGTGAAGGCGCCCACACTACTAATTGTCGGGAACGTCGTTACCCTGCATGATGAACTGGCCTGGTTTAGCCCGGAGAGCACACCACCAGAAGGTCTGGCACTCAACGAGCCGGGAAGGGGTTCAAACGATGGCCTCTGATAAAGGAAATTCCGACGAAAGCACGTGGATGGACATCGGTACTATTGGGGACCTCCCGCCTGGCACGATGAAGCGTTATGACCTCGGGCACCATCGGATCCTTGTCGCCAATGTTGCGGGTACCCCGCTCGCGGTGGCTGACACCTGTACCCACGAAGATGCTTCACTCTCAATGGGTGCTCTTCAGGGCGACAAAGTGAAATGCCCGCTTCATGGCAGTCGATTCTGCTTAAGGGGCGGACAGGCGCTGGATGAGCCAGCCGAGGTCGGTCTTGAGTGCTACGCCGTACGACGCAATAACGGTCGACTGGAAATCGCCATCAACCGCGACGACGCTTAATTCCCGACTGCATGCCGGTTAGTGCTCAAACCACTATGGGTCACGCTTACCGGTGAATCAGTGCGAAACCGGTGCCCCATCTTCAGGGGTCACTGCGCCAAATTCGCACAAGGCGGTCAGTAGTTCAGCCCGATCTCGAATCACCACCGCCTCCACGAGCCCCTGTTTTTCCTCCGGAGAGAAAGGCAGGCTGCTGGCCAGCGTGTCAATCAGCTCAGGCGGCTGCAGGTGATCGAGCGCACTCCAGTCAACCGATAAATTCCGCCGTTCGGTAAAGCGCTTTGCCGAAGCAATAATGTCTGCGGAATCCATTCCGGTCTCCTGGGTATCGAGATCATGGCCGAAACGTCCCCAGGAAACCTGAACCCGTCGGTAGCCATTTTCCGTGTCCACTTCATTTACGATGTCGAAGCGGCAAACGCCTGCGAGAATGATTAACAAGCGGTTATCCCGGGTCTCGCTGAAACTAACGATGCGCCCCGCACAGCCGGTATCATGTAATTCAGGGGTCTGTGCTTGGGTATCGCCTTTAGGCTGAACCATGCCGATGAGTCGTGATCCCGCGATCGCGTCAAGCACCATGTTGAGATATCGGTCTTCAAAAATGTTGAGGGGTAACTGGCCATTAGGCAAAATGACAGCGCCTGTCAGCGGAAACACAGGCATGATGTCGGGCAATTCGCTGAAGTCGTGGGTAAATCGGTTTCGCATGGATTTAATAAAGTTTTATCAATGGTGTTTCAATGGCGAGTATCCGGAAAGTACTGTCTATCGTATGTGAATGTATTTTCCCCCGGGTGTATTCCCAAATATAGATCATGTCGAAAATTGCCGTCATCGGGTTTGGATCGCTTCTGTGGGATCTTGATGATCTCGCGCCCAAGGTCTCGGGAGAGTGGAAAATGTACGAAGGCCCGATCCTGCCCCTGGAATTCTCGCTGGTGTCACGCAAACGACATTGTGCCCTGGCGCTGGTGATTGATTATCTAGACGGTACGCCATGCCCCACCTGTGTCATTGACAGCGTGCGCAGCGACGTCGGCACAGCGGTGATCGACCTGGCCGACCGTGAACGGATGGAACCTGTCAATATCGGATTTGTTGATCGCGTTACCGGTGAGTCGCATGCTTGCAGAGAAGAAACCCGGAACACTCTCTGGGACTGGATCAAGAACAGTAACTACGACGGGGTCGTGTGGACCGATGGCGAGCGAAACTTTGAGACCCTTACCGGTAACTCCTTTAATCTGCAGGCCGCGCAGGATCATCTTTGGTCTTTGCAGGGGATGTCTCTCGAAGAGGCCAGGCGCTATATCCGGAATGCCCCGGCCCGCGTCGAAACCCCGCTGCGCCGGGCGCTCGCGGATTCATCCTGGTGGCACCATGATCCCCAAGGATAGCCTCAAGATGCGGACAACCCCTTAGCCGACGGAATGAAAACGCAATACACCGGCCGTTTCGCGCCCTCCCCTACCGGTGAGTTGCACTTCGGCTCCCTGGTTGCCGCTGTGGCCAGTTACGCCGATGCAAAACACCATAATGGGAGCTGGCTGCTGCGCATCGACGATGTCGATCAGCCCCGAAAAGCTGATGGCTCATCGGAATCAATCATCGCAACCCTTAAAGTCTTTGGTTTTGAGTGGGATGGTCCCGTTCGCTGGCAGTCCCAACGCGAAGACAGCTATCGAAAGGCTATTGCTTCTTTACGGGAGCGCGGCCTCGCCTACCCCTGCCGCTGTTCGCGAAGGCGGATAGAAAAGACAGCACAAGCAGGCGCCGAAGGCATGATCTATCCCGGTACCTGCCGTCAGTGGGACGGGACAGGAGCGAAACAGACGTCGATCCGTATGCGCACGACCTCAACACAAACGAGCGTACCCGATCGGATTGTCGATCGGATATCGCAGAACCTGAAGGACGACATCGGTGATTTTGTGATCTTCCGTGCTGACGGCGTCGCGGCTTACCAGCTCGCAGTCGTTGTTGATGACTTTCTGGACAACATCACCCATGTCGTCCGAGGTGCTGATCTGGAACTCTCCACCCCAAGACAGGTCAACCTCCAGCGCCAGCTTGGCTACCCGACACCCCAGTACGCGCACATCCCGCTGGTGCGCGATCACAAAGGAGAGAAAATCAGCAAAAGCGATGGCGCATACCCGGTTGATGCCACCCGACCGCTAGCAGCACTGCACGCGGCCTGGCAGTTTCTGAGACAGCGTCCTCTAAAGGGGTCTATTGCCGATGTTAACGACTTCTGGGACGCCGCGGCGGCGACCTGGTGTATCGATACACTGCGAGATGCTGCTGCTGATTGTGTTGACGTGAACGACTCATGACACGCCTTGATGAGGTGAGACAATTCTGGTTTGGGGATACCTGCGTTTCGCCCGCCTCGTTACCAGACCATCAGGCGCGCTGGTTCTTGCCTGATGCCACCATTGACAGCGCTGTCAGGAACCGCTTCGGCACATTACCGGACCAGGCGATGTCGGGTACCTTACCCCACGGTCCTGACAACCCAGCCGATCTTCTGGCGCTGGTGCTGATACTGGATCAGTTTCCCCGGCAGATGTTCCGCAATACCCCGCGCGCTTTCGCCTATGACCCGGTAGCGCGGGCAATTTCCATAACCATGATCGAAAAGGCGCTCTTCAAGGACTTGCATCCTGTCGAGCAGGCATTTGTCTT
>CAYSMI010000023.1:0-15398 GCA_964432165.1 uncultured Acidiferrobacter sp. | reverse complement strand
GGCTATCAACGAATCCGCATCAGCCTGACCCTTTCTCAGACTGAAACCAATAAGCTGTTGACAGGTCACGTGACCCATCTGAAAGACTGTCAGGCAGAGGCTACGGAAGCAGCCATCACCCGGTATCTGGAGGCACGTCTTTCACCTTGACCTGATGACCTTTTTGGACGACGAGTCATGATCGAAATTTGGCTGCAAGTGGTACAAAATAGCAGAAGACAAACCGAAAATGGAGATGGAGAATGTTTTCCGAGTTTAAGGAGTTCGTTTCAAGGGGTAATGTTATTGATCTTGCGGTCGGGATCATCATCGGTGCAGCGTTTACCGCGATCGTAAAGTCAGTGGTGGGCGACCTGATAAATCCGTTTATCAGTTTGTTTATGGTAGGGTCTGATGTGTCAGGACTTTATATACCGCTCTCGATGAAGTCCTATGAATCTCTCGCCGCAGCAGAAAGTGCGGGCGCTGCCGTTTTCGCTTACGGACGGTTTTTGATGGCCGTGATCAACTTTCTTATCATAGCTCTCATTCTGTTCGGCATGATAAAGGCGATCAATTCATTTCGCCGCAATAATCAACCTGAAAGCGCGGCCGAAGAGGCGCCTGAACCAGAGCCGGAAAAAGGACCAACACAGGAAGAACTACTGACAGAGATTCGTGATCTGCTGAGGGCTGCGAAGCATTCTAGTTGATCAAACTGCCTGAAGAATGCGCGCAATTCACCAGCCAGAGGGACAGGAATCCTGAGCAAATTGAATGGAAAATCGGATATCCGTGCGATTTCCCAAAGACTGTTTTGGCTGCAACGATTCGGTGTAACATGGTCTTGAGGAAAATGAACCAACAAGGAGTTGATTATGGCTGGAATTCAGAAAATTGATTTTTCATCCCCTGATGAAACACGCGCCCCTGAAAAAACCACGATGGAGATTGTCAACGTGGGCTCAGTGAAAGTGGCGCGGCTGACCGCCCAGCCAGGCTGGGTATGGTCGGAGTGTATTGCCCCCGTGGTCGGCACCGACAGCTGTCAGGCGCACCACCTGGGCGTCGTGCAATCCGGCCAGCTGCTGGTAGAGCACGAAGACGGCAGTACCGAAACAATCGCCCCGGGAGATGTGTATGAGTGCAAGCCCGGGCATCAGGCCCGAGTTGTCGGAGATGAGCCCTGCGTGATGATCGAGTTTGACAACCAGACGGCTGCCACTTACGCGCAGGATTAGACCCGCACTCAGACCAGGCAAGAGACCTTGAAAAAGCCCCGCTTCGGTGGGGCTTTTACTTTTGTGATCGAGTCTTGGTGTGGCCCGCTAAGACGCTCCCTCTTCGAGGACGGGAATCGCTTCGGGTTAGACTACTCGCGAGGGTCAAGTCGGATAAGGCCAAGTTGCACCGAGTTTCGAGCGAGCCCATGGCTTCGTCACGAAAGATGGAGGAGCAGAGAGGATCATGACGCCGGACCAGGATCGGACGAAACAACAGGTGGAGTGCGTACTTGAGCAGTATGATTTCGCCGCTCCTCCCAAGGTATCGTATTTGACGGCCTCTGAGAATCAGATCTATCTGATTAATGATCACCATTCGAGTAAACGATATGTGATGAGAATCAATTCAGGCCGTCTTGCCTATCACAACGCCGAACAGATCCATTCCGAGATGATGTGGCTGGACGCCCTGGGTGCCGATACCGACATCATCGTGCCCAAGGTCCTGGCCGCCAAAGACGGTTCCTGGGTTCAAGAATTGAGCATACCGGGAAAGGATAAGCCCAGTTATGCTGTTGTATACAGTTTTCTCGACGGTGTGGAGCCTCCTGAGGAGGAACTCTTGGAGGGGTTTGAGCAGCTGGGGACCATTTCGGCACAAATGCATTCCCATGCCAAGCGTTGGTCGCCACCCAGTGGGTTTACCCGTCCGACCTGGACCTCTGAGGCCATTCTCAATGACCAGCTCACTTGGGGTAACTGGCGGGACGGTGTCAATATCGACGCGCAAGCATTAAACGTGCTGCAGCGGGTAGAGGTGGTAATTCATGGTCGACTGGATGATGCCGATGTGGGCTCCGAGAACTATGGCCTGATCCACGCGGACCTGCGACTCGCGAATCTTCTCATCCATGGCAAGACTACAGCTATTATCGACTTTGATGACTGTGGATTTGGTTGGTACCTGTTCGATCTAGCGGGTGCCTTAAGCTTTCTGGAGGACAGGGAAGACGTCACGGATTTGATCAACAGTTGGATACGAGGTTACCAACAGGTCGCCGAAGTTCCAGCGGACGCCGAAGTGATGATTCCAACGCTGATTATGCTGCGAAGAATTCAACTCATCGGTTGGCTTGGATATCAGCAGGCACATCTGGATTTTGCCCGTCAGATAGGCCAGACCTTTACCACGAACTCATGCCGGCTGGCTCAGCAATATCTTGATCGCTTTGGCTAGACGACATCACTTGTCGGGTTTCGGAGAATAATATGACTGAAGGTCCGCCGCCGTCAGCAGAAATCGTCATCATTGGAGGAGGGGTGATTGGCTGCTCCACTGCGTATCATCTGGCGAAGAACACCAGCAAGGAAGTCATCCTTCTCGAAAAGGACTCAATTACCTCGGGGACAACCTGGCACGCTGCCGGGGCGGTTGGTCAATTAAGAAATAGCGCCAACATTACGCGGCTATTAGGTCACTCGGTCGAGCTTTACGAAGCGCTTGAGAAGGAGACCGGTCAAAGCACCGGCTGGGTTAGAAATGGTTCCATCCGGCTGGCGTGCAATATCGATCGCAGGCGCGAGTTTGAACGTGCCGCAACCATTGCGCATTCGTTTGGCCTTGAATTTGACATTATTTCGCCGCGCGAAGCGCAAGAGATGATTCCGCAGATGGAGGTCCAGGATGTGCTTTGTGCGGCCTACGTTAGCAGCGATGGGGTCGCTTCGCCTTCGGACCTGACAGTGGCATTGGCAAAAGGTGCCCGGATGCACGGAGCACGGCTTTATGAAGGGATTACCGTGACGGGTTTCGAGTTGGTTGGGGATCGCGTTCATGGAATTCTTACAGCAACAGATGAAGTGATCCGTTGTGAGACGGTAGTCAACTGCGCTGGCATCTGGTCACGTCAACTTGGTCGAATGGCCGGCGTCAATATTCCGGTGCAGCCGTCCTATCACCAGTACTTTGTTTCGGAGCTGGTAGAAGGTCTTGCGAGAAACGTTCCAACGGTCCGTGATCCGGATAATCTTACGTATTTCAAAGAAGAGGTAGGAGGACTTGCAGTCGGGGGATACGAGTTAAACCCTGTTGCATGGGGTGAGGCGTCAGTTCCGGAGTCATTCTCCTTTCAACTATTTCCCGAAGTTTACGAAAGGTTCGAACCCTTCATGAAGGGAATATTAGCGCGGTTTCCTGCGTTGGAGTCTGTTGGTATCAAGCAGTGGTTTAACGGCCTGGAGTCCTTCACGGAAGATGGCATGTTTGTGCTCGGGAAGGCGCCAGAGATAGACAACTTTTTTGTCGGTACCGGATTCAATGCGTTTGGAATCGCTTCTGCCGGGGGCGCAGGCAAGGCGCTCGCCGAATGGATCTCAGACGGCGCACCGGAGTTTGATCTGTGGTCTGCGGACATAAGACGCTTTGGTCGATATACCCAAGACAACCATCAGCTTAGGTCGCGTGCGCTGGAGGGCCAGGCCCAGCATTACACCATGGGCTGGCCCGATCATGAACATGAAGCCTGTCGACCCTTACGCCGCAGTCCACTTTATGAAAGGCTCAGCCAAAAGCGGGCATGTTTTGGCGTTAAGTTTGGCTGGGAAAGGGCCAACTGGTTTGCGCCGGACGGCGTTGATCCGATAGATGTTCCCTCCTTTGATGAGCCCAATTGGATGCAACACTCTGGAGAGGAGCATCAGGCCTGTAGAGGACAGGTTGTCCTGATCGACCAGAGTTCGTTCGCGAAATATGCCCTGGTCGGCAGGGACGCGCAGCAGGTTTTGGCGCGGGCCTGTCCTTGTCGGCCCGACTTCAAGCCGTTTGCAGTCAAATATACGCAGATTTTAAATGAAGATGGCGGGATCGCCAGTGATTTGACCGTGACCCGAATCTCTGAAAACGAGTTCTACATCGTGACCGGGACAGGATTTGCGATACACGACTACGAGGAGATCCGTGCAAGGATCAGGCCGGATCAGGATGCCCATCTGATCGATATCACCTCGGCTTATGCCGTATTAGTGGTCATGGGGCCATCCTCACGGGCGTTATTGAGTTCAGTAGCACAAGGTGATTTTTCTAAAGAGGCATTCCCATTCGGGGCGTGTCGAGAGGTGATGATTGCGGGCGCGCCGGTGCGAGCGCTGCGCGTGTCCTTTGTGGGAGAGTTGGGCTGGGAATTACACGTTCCCTCTGAGTACGCTATTGCGGTTTACGATACGTTGTTCGATAGCAGTGAGGCATGGGGTCTTAGAGATGCTGGGTATCGGTCTATAGACTCCTTGCGTCTTGAGAAGGGAAACTGCCTGTGGGGAGTTGAGTTGAGTCCGGACTACAACCCTTTTGAGGCGGGACTTGGAAGATTTGTTGACATAAAAAACAACCATGACTTTATCGGGCGTGATGCGCTGATCCAGCAGAAGTCGAGCCCGCTTACCCGGCGCCTGGTTGGCCTTACCCATGATGATTCATCTGCAAGACTTCTTGGAGGAGAAACTATTTTGCGCAATGGTGAGCGCGTCGGATGGCTATCGTCGGGAGGGTATGGCCATACGGTGGGTCAGAACATCGGGCTGGGATATGTCCGCAACACCCACGGCGTTGATCATGAATATCTAGAGACGGGCAGCTATGAGCTAGAGGTTCAGAATCAGATCGTTCCTGCTCGGCTGCAGCTACAGGCGCTATACGATCCACAAAATCTAAAATTAAGATCCTAGTCGTCTGTGCCCAGGATTTGTGCGGGCTACGGGTTTTGGCCGTTCAGCGGCCCGTCCAATCCACTTGCTCCATTTGTTCCGCGATAAAGTGCCTTTGAACCAGTTCAAGCAACGTGATGTAGCGTGTTGCACTGGTTATGGATGGCTCCTTGTCCCAAGCGGTTTTGGCCTCGGTCAATTCATTGACCAGGTGATCCAAGGGCTGTGTTTTATTGAATTGGATAGGGTGTTTGGGAGTTTCTAACGCCTTCCGAATTTTTTGCCAGATTTCAGTCATGCGGTTTTCCTATGTGGGTAACAGGTGGATACTCGAGTTTGAATCGGGGCGCCGTCCTGTGGGTTTCCATTTTTATTCTAGGGCCGATATCAGGTTTGGCAACCTCTGAGTTGTGATAACGATGCTTTTCATTCTTCATCCTGCGTGTAAGATTTCAGGGTAGGGCGGGAATCGTCTGCTGCCCAACAGGGCCAGGTTTGGCTTTTTTAACGAGGGAGGAATACATGTTTACGTCCATCAAAGATAGATCAGTGATCGTTACAGGTGCGAGCAAAGGCATCGGCAAGGGGATTGCCGAAGTTTTTGCGAAAGCCGGTGCGAAGGTTCTGGTTGTCGCAAGAAATGGCGATGCAGCTGAAGAAGTAGCGCGAGGCATCAATGACAATGGAGGTGTCGCAAGCGCGACCAGTGCAGACGTTACCAGCGAGGAAGAGATGACGAAGATGGCAGCCACGGCCATTGAGCGTCATGGGAGTTTGGATATCTTGTGTGCCAATGCCGGTATTTATCCCCAGACGAAGCTCGAAGAGATGACAGTTGAAGAATGGGACGGCGTGCTGGCAACCAACCTTAAGGGCAATTTCCTCTCGGTGAAGGCCTGCCTGCCGCACATGAAGGCCAGCGATTATGGACGGATTATCTTGACTTCGTCTATTACCGGCCCAGTGACGGGCTTTCCCGGGTGGACCCATTACGGTGCAAGTAAATCCGCGCAGCTCGGTTTCATGCGGACCGCCTGCATGGAATTCGCAAAATTTGGTATCACCGTGAATGCCGTATTGCCTGGTAACACGTTAACCGAGGGCCTGATGGAGCTAGGTCAGGATTATCTCGAGGCCATGGCGGCGTCTATTCCCCTAGGACGTTTAGGCACAGTTGAAGACATTGGTAACGCGGCGTTGTTTCTGGCTACCAAAGAGGCGGGATATATCACAGGCCAGACGATCACAGTCGATGGTGGTCAGATTATCCCGGAGTCTTTAGAGGCGTTAGAGGAGGCCTGAGGGCGTCCTCGAAGCCGATCCCCGTTTTTCATCGCGTTTAGAAAAACCCCGCTTCGACGGGGTTGTGTTTTTCTATGCGTTGTTAACGCGGTGTCTCACCACGGCGACTGAATGTCGTTCGGGGAATACCACCGTCCTCAGTGCCTGCCCTGCAATGAGACGATGTTTTTTAGGTTCCAAACCGGCGAGCCAGTCCCATGACAAGTTCCACTGGACGCCTGTCTGCCAACGCCCAATGCTTTGGTGCGATGCTGTTGTGGGCTTGTGGCTTTGTCTCCCTTGAATTCTTGCTGGATGACTGGGGTGCGCTCTCTCTGATTGCGGTTCGCCTCACAATCAGTGCGGGATTCTTGCTGACATGGTGGCTGCTGGCGGAAGGTTTTGCCAAAGCCCTGCAGGCACCATGGGTAAGAGGCCTTTTTATCGGAGCTTTGGGGTGGGGCCTTGGTTCCATATTGCTTTACCTCGGTCAGCGTCTGTCTGACCCCGTAGCGACCACCGTCGTGATCGCGATGATGCCCATCGCGGGTGCCGCAATAGAGATTGTTTTTGATAGTCGGCAGCTGTCCTTTCGACTCGTCGCTGGCATTGTCTTGGCCGTCATCGGCGGTTACCTCACCACGGGCGTGAGCTTTGACCAAAGCGCAATGGGATTCGGCATGGCGCTTTGCATTGTTGCGATTTTTCTTTTCGCCTGGGCAACCCGGGCAACGACCCGTACGCTTGAGGCATTGAGCCGACTCGGTCAGGCAGCGGTAACGCTCGCCGGGGGAGCGCTGATCGTGGTATTGATCTATCTGGTGGCGCTCCCTGTTCTTCCCGGTGAAACAACGCTCGGCACCATCGATGCAGCACGTTTCTGGCCCTTTGTGATCTATCTGTTGCCTTCGTGTGGGATCGCCCAGCTGATGTGGATTTACGGCGCCGGCAGGCTGGGTGTGATGCTGGCCTCGTTTCACATGAATGCCGTTCCGTTCTATGTGATGGTGATTCTTTTGGCGCTTTCCATGGGCGAGTGGCAATGGATACGCGTCGCAGGAGTGGCTCTCGTGATACTCGGCGTGCTCGTCAGTCAGTTCCATCCTGGATCCGGGGGAGCCGAAAGGCGCAAAGCGGTCATGAATGACTGAGCGCCCGCATCAGCCGGTGTCGTCATCCTGGGTTAGAGTAACGTCTATGAATAAGATTCTTCCATTATTCATCCCCCGTTTCGCACGGGCCGTGTCCATCCTGATCCTGTTTGCGGTAGTGGCGCCTAATGTCTTGGCGGATGGACGCGGTGCGCAGATTTATGAGAGCCAATGCGCCTCGTGTCATGGTAACGAAGGGCTCGCGCTGAATACGCCAGTGCTTCAGGGGCAGGAGCCAGCGTACATCGTGCGCTCTTTAATGGCGTTTAAACATGGAAGCCGTATTGATCAGATCATGATGAGCATGAACAGCATTGCAGCGGACCTTTCGGATGAGGACATCTCGGTGCTTGCCCGCTACCTTGCCGGGCAGGATCCGTGCGAGATCGACCTTGAAATCGATTATGGCGGGGAGGGGTTTCGTGAGGCATTTTCAGCAGGCCGGAAGCAGTATGCTGCTTCCAACTGCGGGCACTGCCACGAGAGCTTTCACCACTATGCCCCAAGGATCATGGGACAGAAGGCGTCATACCTGAAGCTCGCGCTGAGTCAATTCCAGTCAGGGGCCCGGGTTGCTCCGATGATGTCACGACTGCTCGAATCCTGGACTGAGCAGGACTTTCAAAATGTTGTGACCTACATCAGCGGTATGCGCCTGATGCGCGCCTGCGGATCGGATCACTAAGTTTTCAGTTTGTCAGGGGCCCGCTCGGAATCAAACGAGGGCGCGCGCTATACCGAGTTGTTCATCGCTGGCATTGGTCAGCCCGAGTTCTTCGGCAAAGTGAAGACATTCCGCTATGCTGGCCATGGCGTGAACGGGATGATGTGCGTCCGAATTGCAGGCCACCGTGATCCGGTAGTCACAGGCGGCTTCCCAGAACTGCCGTAGGGGATAACCGGGGTGAGGGTGATCGTCTGCCTGCTGCGCCTGCTTTCGAAAACCGCCGCCGTTTATCTCAAGGGGTTTCTCATGCGCTTCTGCCGCGGCAAGGATATCGTGGGCACAGTCCTTGAGGTTCTCGTTCCAACCTTCACTGGAAAGTCCGAAAACATCAGGATGGGCGATAAATGCGTACAGCGGAGATTCGATCATGGCGCAAAGGTGATCGCCATACGCCCTCAGTTTTGCAGCGGATGTCATTCCGAAATAAGAGTCCTCCCACGTACCGTGCAGGGGTGTGTAATGACCTGCACCAATCAGGTAGTCAAAGCCGCGACGGCCCAGAATCTCGTCTTCATAAAAACTGCGGCAATCCTCAAAATCCTCACACTCAAGGCCTGCGAGCACGGTAATTTCCGGGAACGCATCCTGTGCATCCTGGATCGCCTGGCGGTAATCTTCCAGTTGATGCATATCCATTCGCACGGAGTTGAACCGATCCCCGGGTAGCGGCGTATGGTCCGAGATGCCATAGGTGTCCACGCCGGTCTCGAATGCGTGACGCACGTATTCGACGGCGTCACCCGTGGCGTGTTTACAGCGGTAGGTATGTGAGTGCAGGTTCCGCCTGTGAGGGATTTGGGTGTTCATGATCTTGCGGGCAGGGTCGTCGCCACTTTATTGACCCTATGTTACATTGTGATGACAAAGACCGAATAAGATTCCATCTCATCACCACGGTTTTTCCCTGTCTACTTGGGTTGAATTTGCCAATGTGATGAGGGTAGTCGATAAAGCCCTGAAACGCCCATCGGTATCCAAGGTGTACCCTGCTTTACACGGAGTGAATTGACCATGCGGGATCCGGCGAGCGAGATCCGTTGCGATAACGACCTGAAACTGTACCAGGCGCTGCTGGCGCATCCGGAGGTCCGCCGGGTGCGCGAGACACTGGAAAAGCAGGAGGAAAATCGCAAAGGCCCGGGCGTGCGCCGCCATTTGTTGAGCACCTCGGTGCGATTGAGCCGTTCCATGTCGGGTGCGCTACATACAATGGCAGACCGCTGCCAGGAGCGTCTTGGCATCGAAAGCAGGCTCGAGCTTTATGCGTATCCGGCGCCCCAGTTCAACGCGGCCTGTTTCAAACCCGAGGATGGCCGGGTGTACATCATGTTTTCTTCCTCGCTGCTGGAAGCCTTCTCCGAGCAGGAACTGCTTTTCGTCATGGGCCATGAGTTGGGCCATCACGTCTACCGCCATCACGAAATCCCCATTGGCTATATCCTGCGTGGCAAGACCCGACCGGCAGCGGCCCTGGCACTCGATCTTTTTGCCTGGTCACGCTATGCCGAGGTTTCTGCGGACCGGGCGGGCGCGTACTGTGCCGAAGATCTTCCAAGCGTGGCCCGGGCGCTGTTTAAACTCGCATCAGGGTTGCGTGATGACGCGATCGTCCAGTTTGATCTCGAAGAATTTCTGCGTCAGGTTGACGATATGCTTGCGCTTGGCGAACAGCCCGGACAGGGCGCACCCATGCAGGACTGGTTCCTGACGCATCCTTTCAGTCCGCTTCGGGTGAAAGCGCTCACCATTTTTGATCGCTCAGCTCTGATGCGTTCCGGCGGGATCGACAAGCATGATCTTGAGGACCAGGTGCAAACGGTGATGGGTCTGATGGAGCCTGATTACCTCAAGGGGAAAACCGAGGCAACGCGCGCGATGCGCAACCTCTTCGTGGCGGGGGCTATTGCAGTCGCAGATGCTGCCGGGGGTATTTCCGATAAGGAACGACAGACGCTGGAAACATTTTTCGAGGAAGGCTACGCACTGGAGAAGCTTGATCCCGAGCGTCTTCGCGAGCTATTGCCAAAGCGTATCGAAGCCGCCCGCGGGAAGGCGAGCCTGTCCCAACGCATGCAGGTTGTTAGGGATCTGTGCCTGATAGCGGGCGTGGAACAACCTGTCGCGCAAGCCGAAAGCAGGCTCCTGGAGGAGATTGCGAAGGGATTGGAAATCCCCACGGACTTCGTCAGTCAGTGCCTGGAGGCGTCACCAGAGTTGGATTGATGCCGGCGTCTATCTGGATGGCGCCGGAGGGGCACTGGTCAACAATCGCTTCGGCGCGCTGACTGGGCAGAACTGGCTCGCTCACTATGGTTGCAGTGCCGGTGTCGTCAGCTACCCGGAATATTTCAGGCTCAAGCAGTTCGCACTGGCCGACGCCCACACAGCGGGTCACGTCCAGGCAAAGACGGGTCTGCCCTGTCATACGAGTTCCATCTCGACGGACAGGATTCCATGGATAAAGTTTGAGGCTACCCGGACAGGGGCGCCAACCTGACGTAGGGCAATTTTACGGCTCAACATCTCTTCGAGAAGAATTCGGATTTCCATGCGCCCAAGAAATGCCCCCAGACAGAAATGCGGCCCCCCGCCGCCGAAAGAGAACTGGGGATTCGTCTCGCGGCTGATATCAAAGTCAAATGGGCGATCATAAATTGCTGGATCACGGTTGGCTGCCGGATACCACATGACGACTTTGTCCCCCTCAGTGATCGACGTTCCTGCCAATTCGGTATCGGCAGTGGCGGTACGGCGCATATGAAGGACCGGTGTCGCCCAGCGCAGTAGCTCCTCAACGGCGGGCGCATGGATCTGAGAATCAGCTTGCAGATGCTCCCATTGGTGGGGAAATTCGGCGAAGGCCATTGCCCCGTGGGCGATTGCTGTACGCGTAGTTTCGTTTCCTGCAAAGACCAAAACATGAAATAGGTTGCGATACTCTGTCGCCGATAGCCGGTTACCGTCTTCTTCCGCCATCACGAGTTGCGTCACAACATCCTCTTTCGGATCCGACTTGCGTTTCAGTCCCAGCTGCTCTCCATATTCAAAGAGAGCATGACTGGCGGGTGACCCGAAGGGCAGCAGACGCAGGTCCGTGGTGTTACCGAAGGCATCCGGCGCAAGCGAAGACTGATCCGTTGTACCTTCGACGAGATAGTTCGACAGTTCAACCAGATAATCAGCGTCACTGACGGGAACCCCAAGGATGGAAAGGATGACGCGTATGGGCAACGGTGCCGCAACCATGCTCACCCAATCACCGCCGCCTGCGCGCTGGAACTCGTCCAACAGTTCACCGGCGATCTCGCGGGTGACGTTCTCCCACAGACTGATGTTTCGTGGCGTGAATGCTTTGCTTACGAGGCGGCGCAGGCGCGTATGGTCGGGAGCATCCGTATCGATGATCGAACGCCGTGCTTCAAGTGCATCTGCCTCGAGATCCCACAGATTGGTGTGGCCGATGGCTGACGAGAAGAGTTTTGGTTGTTTGGATACGGCTTTTACGTCGCTGTGTCGACTTACCACCCAGAAGCCCCCGTCTTGGTACGGATGCCACATCAGCCCCGGATGAGCCATGATTTCACTGAACTGGGTGTGCGGAATCCCGTCCAGATATATCGCTGGGCTTACGATGTCGGGTGATGTCGCCATTGCGGCCACTTTTCTGCTTCAGCTGTGTTCCATGAGCCGTTGCCGTTCCCAATCGCTTACCGCATCAGGATCAGGATTGTGTTCAGCGGCATGGGCGACTTCATGGGCAGCAATGGATGCATAACTTCTTGAAAATGTGTCACCGAGCAACTGGGACAGCTTGGAACCCTCAAACGACGACAGAGTCGTTGCCAGGTCAACTGGCAAGGGAGTGCAGTCACCAGGATGGGTATACATGTCACCTTCACTAATCTCTCCGGGGGATAGGGAGCGGTCAATGCCATCTGCGCCGGCAGCTAGGATGCCAGCAATGATGAGATGGGGATGGGCGTCGGCACCGGCGGAACGGTATTCGACCCGGTTGGCAGCAGAGCCGGCCTCACATATACACCGCGCCAGAACCGTTCTGTTGTCCAGACCCCAGTTCACATGGGTGGGGGCAAAGGTATAAGGACGGATCCGTCTTGGTCCGTTGCTCGTCGGGGCACCGAGAAACGTCAGCGCGAGGGCGTGCTCCATCAGTCCTCCGAGCCAATGCGCCATCAGGTCATCGGGGGCGCCGTCGCAGGACGAGAACGCGTTCTCACCGTCACGCGAAAGCGAGGTATGGACATGCATCCCGGAACCAGAAGCTTCGGTCCAGGGTTTGGGCATGAAGGTCGCCCTCAGATCATGCTGAACCGCCACCTGTTTGACAATGGACTTGAACAGGACGGTGTTATCGGCAGTTCGCATCGCGTCAGCGGGGCCGGTGTTGATTTCAATCTGCCCAGGCCCGTATTCGAAATTCGACGATTCAACCTCAATGTCCGCCCCCGCCAACGCCTCACGCATCGCATATAAAACCGGCTCCAGATCGACCCGATCAGTAAGGGAACTGTACTGGATATGATCCTGCACCGGTTGCCAGTCGGGAGTCGTCAAATAGAATTCCATTTCCGTCGCAACGACCGGATTCAGCCCCTGATTGTTGAGTTGTGCGATCTGCTGGGCAAGCACGTTCCGCGGTGCCAGCGGGTGCGGCTCCCCATTCTCATTGGTCACCGAGGCGAGTACCAGCGCATAACCGGGACGGTGATGCAGAATACGACCGCTGCTGATTTCGGGTACGAGTGTGCAGTCAAGGTAGCCGGTGTCCATGTTGACAAACTCGTTGTCAGGAAGATCGTTCTGTATATCAAAGACAAAGATAGCGTCGGCGATATTGGCGCCACTATTCATCGTCGTATTGAAGAATCGATCAACCGGTATGCGTTTACCCCGTAAATGGCCTTGGCTGTCCGGCGTTGCCAGTTCGACCGTGTGTACGCCGGCGTCGCTGCACGCCGCTCGAAAATCGTCAGCGGTTAGGTTCATGATCGGTTACCTCGCAGTGATAGTAGATTTTATGGCGGTTTGTTTCTTCAATCAGGGGATAAGCACAATGCGACCTGCAACCTGACCCTCCCGGAGGCGGTCGTGGGCCTGCTGCGCGTCCGTTAATGGCAGCGTCTGAACAGAGGGCATAACCGAGGGTTCCCGTCGCGCGAGATCGAGCAATTCGTCCATCTGCCGGCGTGTACCCCAAAAACTGGTCATGAATCGTGCTTCTGGGGGCACTTTACCAAGGCCGAAGTTTGTCTGACCTCCGCCCAGGCCCACAACGATAACCAAGCCTTTGCGGGCTACCGCGCCCGCTGCTGTGGCAAGGGTTACATCGGATCCAATAAAGTCAATAATGAGGTCACAGGGCGCGATGTCTTCATCCGGCCCAATCGCCTCATCCGCTCCGAGCGCGAGCGCTCGGGATCGTTTATCTTCCGCCAGATCGAGGGCAATCACTTTTGCATCGGTCAGAAGCTGCAGATAGCGAATCGCGTATTGACCGAGGCCGCCGACACCGATCAGTAGAACCCTCCCCTGTCGTTGCATCGGCGCCAAGGTCGTTCTGCCGTGATCCACAGCGCGATAGGCGGTTAGGCCGCCGCATGCCAGCGGTGCAGCGGTAATCGGGTCGAGGCCATCAAGCGGGGCAAGGTATTTCCGGTCGGGAACCCACATACGGTCACAGTACCCGCCGTTCGTAAACAACCCGGCTTCGCTGGAATTTGCGCAGATCATCTCATCACCGTCAGCGCACTGCGGACAGGCGCCACATCCCCAGGGAGCGTAAAGCAAGACGGGGCCTAATTCGGGGTGGACACCGGTGACTTCATGGCCCAGTACCAGAGGTAACGGACTTGGGAAATCACCATCCACGACATGCAGGTCAGAATGGCATACCCCACAGGCGGTGATCTCGATGACCTCACCCTTGCCCTCTGGCAGAGTGGGTTCCGGAAAATCATCCTCAACGACAAGAGCTTGTCTGATCCCGGGGAGAACGACCGCACGCATAAGACGGAAACCGATATTCTGATTACGGGTGATCAGCGACCTTCATGATCGCCAGATAGCAGTGTACGTAATCCATAGCGTGACCATCGGGATCTGAAGCGACACGATCTTCGTAGCGTTTGTAGAATTCATCCACAACCCGGTGTCGCTCCTCTACGGGCCTGGCATCATCAAGACCGTTGAGAAAAACAGCCTCACTCCACGACCTTAACGTCGGAACATAGCTTTCAGCGAATGCCCGGGCCGACATCTTTCCCCCAGACTCATCATAAGCTCTTCGATATGGGCATCCGACAACGCCGGTCTGAGCAGAAACGAGTCTCAGACCTGCCTGATACACCGTTGAATTCTTATCTTTGAAGGGTGCGCAGAATTCTTCGATCGTTCGGTAATACTGTGGAAAAGCCGTATTGATAAATTCGTCGCCCGAGATGATATCTTGGTCACGCATTTGCATCCAGAGATCAGAGAAGGTATCAAACATATTGACACCCCCGGTGTTACCAAGATATCGACCTTCCTCATCGACTCCAAAGTTCAGCATCACCAGCCTGCCGCCAGGACGCAGTTCACTGGCCCGTGCAAGAAGAAGATCCTCCCAGTTTTGGCGTGCCTTTACCGCATAGGCAGCAAGGGTGTCGCCGCAAGCGCCGACCATATGCACATGATTGTCAATAGGGCAGGGCTTCTCAGAGATATAGTGCATTGCTGTTGCAGAAAATCCGATATCCAGCGATGCGTCGGGCAGCAGTTGCTTATGAAAACCGATGCCACAGGCGTTTACATAAACATTCTCAATGTCTGTGAGATAGGTGCTGGCTGTTAAAGCGCCAAACCCGAGGAGATTCTTGAACAGGGCGCTGAAGTCATTGCTCGGTAAATCGGTATAGCTGACCTGAATCTGGGCACCAGGAAAACGTTCGCGGATCCGTTCAATGCACTTTCTCAGTGCACTTTCGGAGGTGCCGCCATCGGCAGCGCCAAAGTCAGCAAGGATGATCGGCCGTCCTTTATCCGGAGGGCTAATCGCGTCGGCAGCCTCGACAAGCATACCCGCGGCATTGTCAATCACATCCTTTGCGCCACGGGTGCGTTGGCTGTAGTAGCCTCCGCCCTTCATCGCCATGGTGCGGGCGGTACCTTGGGCTGCTTCTTGGGGCTTTGCCATGATGAGTTCAGAATCCGGCGAGTTGCACTGCCTGATGACGTTTCAGAAGTTGGGAGAAGGCATACAGGTCAGACTCTCCCGGCCACAAGCCCCGCGCTCTGACTTAAACAGGAGATTTGCAACCGGACCAATTCTAACCCTGT
>CAYSMI010000022.1:0-15406 GCA_964432165.1 uncultured Acidiferrobacter sp. | reverse complement strand
ATGGCATCCGGCCGCATGAAAAAGTCATCGGCCTTGTCCGGCATACGGTTTCGGGTGCGCTCAAGATCGATGATCCCGTCGATAATCAGATATCCCACATGAATGCCTTTGGGGCCCAAGTCTCTCGCCATTGACTGGGCAACGCTGCGCTGAGCCGCTTTCGCCGAGGCAAATGCTGTTGATCGGGCGCCGCCCCGTAAGGACGCCGTGGCACCGATGATCATGATATTGCCTTGCCCCTTGTCGCTCATCGCTGGGATCACCTGCTGAGCACACACCAGCAGGCCGAGGGCATTGGTGGCCCAGGAGGAATGCATGCCTTCCGTGGAGGTTTCCATAATGGGAGCCCATTCACCCGCGCCCGCGTTATAGATGAGGGTATCGACAGCACCGACCTCATCGTAAATACGCGCAAAGACGTTCTTAATCGCTTCGGGCTCACGGACATCGCATTCCATCCCGACAGATCCCGGAATCTCACCGGCAAGTTCTTCAAGATAGGCGCTGTTTCGGGAGAGCATCACGACGGTATAACCTTCTGCCGTGAAGCGCCTGCTGAATGAAGCGCCGTTGCCCGGACCGACGCCTGTGATCACGCATATTTTGTTCAAGATCAGTTCTCCTTTGAAAAACCGATAGTCGCGGCGTTATGGGATTCGTGAGCGCCCGTCATTCGGGTCGTCAGACATAGGACCGGTCCGCCCGGTACGGAGTGACGTCCACGGCCGGTGACCTGCCGGCGATCATGGCACTGACGAGTTTACCGGTGGTGGGGCCCATGGTCACGCCAAGCTGACCATGGCCAACGGCCAGCCAGGTATCTTCAATCCCGGGTGCGGGGCCGATAACGGGCAGGGTATCGGGCATAAACGGGCGGGCACCGATCCACTGTGACCCGTGGGTATGTTTCAGACCGGGGAAGAGCTTTCGCTGGGCTTTCTCGACCAGCACTTCGGCACGGCGGAAGTTGGGCTCAGCATCCAGCGGTGCAATCTCGACGGTGCCCGCAATCCGAAGGCCGCTTTCCACCGGCGTATTGACAAAGCCCCCGCTTGCATAGAGTACCGGCCGCGACAGCGATACACCGCTGTCTGCAATATCCGTGTGGTAGCCATGCAGGGGCGCCAATGGAATACGGATACCGATATCGTTCAGTAAGCGGCCTGCCCAGCAGCCCGCGGCGATAACCAGTTTGTTCACATCCTGCTGTGACCCATCAGTGAAATGAATGCGCCCGGGTTTTGAATCCACGCTTTCAATCCGGCTGACTTCAGCACTCAGAATCTCACCTCCGAGCGCAGTGAAGTGCTCGGCAAGTTCGCGGGTGAGACGCTGGGGATCCGTGAATGACCTCCAGCCGTGGGCAATCAGGCCGAATTTTCCGTCGGTATCAACATCAGGCTCCAGGCTGGCAAGCGCTCTGCCCTCAAGTTCGGTCGCACGGTAGCCTTCGTTCGCACGAAGTTGCCAGCTGAACTGATCCGCGAGGTACTGCTCTTTTTTGTCATAAAGGTAGAGCACCTCATTTTCAGCCCAGATGTTCTCAATCTGTGCGGCTTCAATTACTTCGTCGAAATCGTCCTGGGCGTGTGCGGTCAGTGCGCCCAGTCCGTGACAGATCTGTGCTACACGATGCGGTCTTGCGTTACGAAGAAAACGCAGCAGCCATGGCAGGGCGGTCGGTATGTGGCTGGGGCGGATCGCGAGCGGCCCTTCGGGATTCAGGATCCAGCCCGGCAGTTTTTTCATAATGCCGGGCTTGGCAAGAGGAACGATCTCGCTGAGTGCCATCAGCGCGCAGTTACCGAAAGTGGCTTCGCCCCCGATACTGCCCCGCTCAATCAGTGTGGTCGCAATGCCCTCGCGTTGCAGGGCGAGTGCGGTGCATACGCCGATGATGCCGCCACCAATGACGGTGACTTCAGTCATTGATGGGCTCGCGTTCGTTGATTCAGGACAATCAGTCGATGCCCTCGACGATACGAAGATCACGCACCACGCCGCCATCCAGCGCTTCAAGCGCCTTTTGGTAGGCCGGTGATGAATAGGTCGCCAGGGCCTGCTCGTAACTGTCGAACTCGACGAGGACGGTACGCTCTGCAACGGCGTCTTCTTTGGGCTGCATTTGACCACCCCGTACCAGGAAACGTCCTCCGTTCGCCTGTACCGCATCTGCGGCTAGCGCGACATAAGCAGCGAGTTTCTCTGCATCGAGAATTTCCCGATATGCGGTCATCCAGTATCCCTTTGCCATGTTTTCTCCTTAAGGTTCAGTTCGGACCTTGTGCCAATCTACCAGAGGCCTGGCTAGACTAGGATTCCCAAGCCCGGGTCAGTGCGTTGTAATCTCCGCCAGTGCTTTCAGCAGCGCGAGCACCTCATCCTTGCTGTTGTAATGACAGAAAGAGGTGCGGATACAGCTCTCCATGCCCAGCGGATCGAGAATATTGCCCGAGAAGTAATCGGCCTTGCGCACGTGCGTCCTGATGCCCCGGTCGTTGAGCCCGCTGACCACATCGGCCGAGGGCAGATGTGAAAATGCATACGATACCAGCCCCTCACGGTGGGGATTATCGGGCCCACCGACAATATAGGCGCCTGGCAGATCTCGGATACCCGCCTGACCATCAGCACCATTGATCGCCACATCCACGAGATGCGCCTCCTGCGCGGCCATTGCATGGCCTGCCGCTTCCAGCCGACCCCGGCGGTCCGGTTCATCGCTCAGCCGGCTGCCAAGCCAGTCCAGATAGTTGACCACCTCGCTGAAGGTCGCAAATGCACTGGTGTCACGGGTTCCAAGTTCCCAGAAATCATCGGCTGTGCCGTCGAGTTTCTCGTGGGGCAAGGTGCTCAGGCGGGGAGATACCCACGCAACACCATAGTTATGCCGTGAAAACACCTTGTATCCCGACAGGGCGCAGGCATCAACACCGCATGCGTCCATGTCCATTACGCCATGTGCCGCGTGCTGGATGCTGTCGACAATGATCAAGCATTCGGGCGCCTTGGCCCTGATCGCCTCAGCAATGGCGGCAACATCGACGGCCATTCCAGTAACAGGACTTGTCTGAATGACGGTTGCGACCCGTGTGTTTTCACCCACATGCGCTGCGTAGTCCTGCGCCGTGACCATTGCCCGATCTTTGTCATGGGCGATGCTGATGTTCTCTTTTCCTGCGACGGGACACCATCGGCTGCGGGCACTCGCGGTCGCCGGATGCTCAAGCGTGCTGCCGATGACGTTGCCGCCAGCGGGGGAGCCCAATACCGCCGCCCGTACCAGACGAAAAAGCAGTTCGGTTCCGCTCTCGCCGGTAAACACCACGCCATCTTTGACACCAAAGAAGGTTTTCATGTCCTCACGGGCTTTGTTGATGATCCGCACCAGTTCATGAGAGGCGGGATTATCCCGACCCTGATTATCCGGAATGGACGAGAGGTGGCTGTTGACTTCGACAACCGATTTCAGCGTCAGCGATCCGCCCGCGTTTTCAAAGAAGATTCTCGGTCCCTGATAGGGACAATGATCCACATGGTGGAAGCGATCACGAATCTCGCTTAACAGATCGGTATCAAACATTGACTAGGTTCTCGCAAAAAGGTAATCGGAAGAGGCGATGGATTTGGGCGGATCAACTCAGCCGTGAAAGCGCCGCCTGGGTTGCAGACCGGGCCAGCATTTTTTCACGGTGGGCCAGGATGCGTGGCAAAGCAGCGGTATCGACGCGATCGCTCTCGAGCCAGGAACTGATGGTAAAGAGATACGGGTCGCAGATGGTGTACGCTTCCCCGTGAACCCAGGGGCCCTGCAGCAGGTCATCCTCGATCAGCCGGACCACCTGGGTCATGGACTCCGGGACCTTTTTCTTCAGCGCCTCCAGCGCCTGTGGGTCATCGGTCCAGCGCGAGCCGCGCAGCCGATGCGCATGGGCAACGTGTACGGTTGAGGCAAGGTAACTGTTGAATTCCTGAATCTGCGCGAAGACGAAAGGATCGTGGGCACCAACAAGCGAATCAGAGCCAAAACGCTGTGCGATATAAAGAAGAATTGCAGGTGTTTCGGTAAGGATGCCTGACTCTGTGATCAGGGCCGGAACCCGGCCCTTGGGGTTAACGGCCTGATAGGCTGCTTCTTTTTGTTCGTTGCGCGAAAAGTCGAGAATGGCGAGTTCGTAGTCCGCCTCGACCTCCTCAAGTAGGATAACGGAGGCAAGGGCGATACTCCCGGGCGAGGCATAGATCTTGAGCATGGGACTACCTGTTATTTGCTGGACACCGGATTTTGCCCGAAAAAGGGTCCGTTGTATCGGTCGTGGATGCTCCCGGGTTGGCTCCCTTCACGGACAGTAATGTTTGGTGCAGCAGGGTTCTGTCTCCGGGATGGACATTGTCGGGTGACCGGACACGCAGAAATTATTGCTATCATCAGTGCTTCACAAATGGGGAGATTTTCATGAGTTTTGCAGGGACTGAGCGCTATGTCGCAACTGAAGACCTGGCGATGGCCGTCAATGCTGCGGTGACGCTGGAAAGACCGCTGCTGATCAAGGGTGAGCCCGGCACGGGCAAGACGATGCTGGCAGAAGAAGTCGCCTCAGCCCTGAAGAAACCCTTAATAAGCTGGCATATCAAATCCACCAGCAAAGCCCAGCAGGGACTCTATGAATACGACGCGGTATCCCGCCTTCGGGACTCCCAGTTGGGCGACGGTCGTGTCGGGGACATCAGCAACTACATACGCCCCGGCAAACTCTGGGAGGCGTTTACCGCACCCGAGCAGGTGGTTTTGCTGATTGATGAGATTGACAAGGCAGATATCGAGTTTCCAAACGATCTGCTGCTTGAACTCGACCGGATGGAGTTCTTCGTCTATGAAACCGGCGAGACCATTGTGGCGAAGCATCGACCGATCGTGGTGATTACGAGCAATAACGAAAAAGAACTGCCTGATGCTTTTTTGCGCCGGTGTTTCTTTCACTTCATTACCTTTCCTGACAAGCCCACGATGGAAAAGATCGTTGCGGTGCACTATCCCGACATCCGTAAGACACTCATCCGAGAGGCGCTCGAGGTGTTCTTTGAAGTGCGTGAGATTCCCGGCCTCAAGAAGAAGCCATCAACCTCCGAGCTGATTGACTGGCTCAAACTGCTGATGGCAGATGATATTCCTGAAGAGATCCTGAAATCGCGTGATCCCAGCCATGCGATTCCCCCCTTGTATGGCGCCTTGCTCAAGAACGAGCAGGATGTGCATATGCTGCAGCGGCTGGCATTCATGGCGCGGCGCGAAAAACTATCAAGTTAAGGCTTTACGGACGCTCTTATTTTGCTGACCAGTTTCTTCCAGACACTCAAGCAATCCGGCATCCCGGTTTCTGTCAAGGAATACCTGATGATGCTGGAGGCGCTACAGGCGCGGCTCGCGTTTGCGTCCGTCGATGATTTCTATCGTTTGTCGAGAGCGTGCCTCGTCAAAGACGAGAAATACTTTGACCGCTTTGACCGGGCGTTTGGGGCCTGGTTCAATGAAATGGAAAGTATCGATGATGTCATCACCGCATTGATACCCGAGGAGTGGCTGCGCGCGAAGGCCGAGACATACCTTACGGATGAAGAAAAAGCCAAGGTCCAATCGCTGGACAGTCTCGAAGAGTTGCTGCAGGAATTTCGCAACAGGCTTCAGGAGCAGGAAAAACGCCACTCGGGCGGAGCCAAGTGGATTGGTACGGGGGGAACCTCGCCCTTTGGTAACAGTGGTTATCATCCGGAGGGGATTCGGGTAGGTGGGGAAAGCCGTAACCGTAGCGCCGTCAAGGTGTGGGAAGAACGTCACTATCGTAATCTGGATGATTCGATCGCGATCGGCACACGCAGTATCAAGATGGCGCTAAGGCGTCTGCGCAAATTTGCCCGCAGCGGGGCGGAAGAAGAACTCGACCTGGAAAATACTATCCGGTCGACCGCCCGAAATGCCGGGCTGCTGGATATCCGTATGGTCCCCGAGCGCCACAATGCGGTCAAAGTGCTGGTGTTTTTCGATGTCGGGGGTTCCATGTATCCCTATGTTCGAACCTGCGAGGAACTCTTCTCTGCGGCGCGTAGCGAGTTCAAGCACTTGGATTACTACTACTTTCACAATTTTTTCTATGATTTTCTCTGGCGCGACAACAACCGCCGTCGGGACGAAACCATCCCCACGTGGGAGGTACTGCACACTTATCAGAACGATTACAAGGTCATCATTGTGGGTGATGCCTCAATGGCGCCCTACGAGGTGGTGAGTATCGGCGGCAGTGTGGAGTACATGAACCGTGAGTCCGGGGTCACCTGGATGGGCCGTCTGCAAGAACGTTTCGAAAAAACTATTTGGCTCAATCCCACGCCCAAGGCGCACTGGGGCTATACCCAGTCGATCGGCCTGATCCAGGAACTCATGGAAGACCACATGTATCCGTTAACGCTGGAAGGCCTTGATCAGGGGGTTCGCCATCTGGCGAGCTAGGCCGGGGCTTTCTTATTTCCATCATGCCGGGCACGCCTGTACCACCGAGTCATCTGGGTGACCTGATAGGGGCCGAGACTGGTGTTTCCGACTGGATAACGGTGGACCAGTCGCGTATTGACGCATTTGCAGCATGCACTGAAGATTTTCAGTTTATTCACCTTGACCCCCTGCAGGCAAAAGAGAAAGCGGGTTTTGACGGCACGATCGCCCATGGCTTTCTGGTCCTGTCGCTGTTATCCAATTTTGCACTGGAGGCGGCGGTCCCGCTTGAGGGGGCAAGGGTCAGCATCAACTATGGCTTCGAGAAACTGCGGTTTTTGAACCCGGTCCAAAGCGGGTCACAGGTCCGCGGCCGTTTTGTTCTCGTCGATGCCGTTGAACGGAATACGGGGCAGTGGCTGCTGTCCTACGAGGTAACGGTCGAGATCAAAGATCAGCCCAAGCCCGCGATCGTTGCTCGGTGGCTTACTCTTCAGATTCTCAACGTCTCCAAAGCATGACTGGAACAAAAGAGAAGAGGTTGCGTGAATATGTCTGAACAACGTTCGCGCAACGACGCCCCGATCCTTCAGTTAAGGGGAATAACCAAGTCCTATCCGACGGTTCTTGCCAACGATTCGGTGGATCTGGAGATTTTCCCCGGCCAGATTCACGCCGTCCTCGGGGAAAACGGCGCGGGCAAGTCCACACTGATGAAGGTGATCTATGGATCCACGCAGCCCGATAGCGGTGAGATCTTGTGGCAGCAGGAGAAGCAGACAGTCCGGAATCCGGCTTTTGCGCGCAGCCTCGGCATAGGCATGGTGTTCCAGCACTTCTCGCTGTTTGAGACTTTAACAGTCGCCCAGAATATTTCTCTGGCAGTTCCAGGAAAAATTGAAGACCTCAGCACCCGGATTGTTGACATCGGCAGAAAATTTGGTCTCGAAGTGGCACCGGATACCCTGGTGTATTCGCTTTCCGTGGGAGAGCGACAACGCGTCGAGATTATTCGCTGCATTCTTCAGAACCCGAAACTGCTGATTCTCGACGAGCCGACGTCAGTGTTGCCGCCACAGGGTATCGATGAACTGTTCAAGACCTTACGGCAGTTAGCAGGTACCGGGTGTGCCATTGTCTATATCAGTCACAAACTAGATGAGATACGGGCACTGTGTGACGAGGCAACCATTCTGCGAAACGGCAAAGTTGTCGATACTGTCGATCCGAAAAGTACGCCAACATCATTATTGGCGCGCATGATGATCGGCGGCGAGATCCCGGTATCTGAAAAGAGCAACCATAAGAATGGGTCTCAGGTGCTTCTCGAAATTGACCACCTCAGTTTCCCTTCTGCCGATCCTTACGGAGTGTCTCTCGAGGATATCTGCCTTCAGGTTAATGTGGGAGAAGTCGTGGGTATCGCGGGAGTATCAGGAAACGGACAGTCGGAACTCATGCAGTTGATCTCTGGAGAACAGCGGTTTGCTTCTGAAGGACGGGGAGCTCTCTTTTTTGAAAGTGAGGCAATCGGACACCTGAATCCGGCTGAGCGCAGAACACTAGGTCTTCACTTTGTGCCGGAAGAGCGGTTGGGACGTGGAGCGGTCCCTCCCATGTCGCTTTCCGACAACACCCTGTTGACCGGATTTGGTCGGGGCATGGTGCGAAGACAGTTGATAGCGAGAAAAGAAGTCAACGCGGCCGCAAAGAACTGCATCGATGCTCATGATGTTCGCTGCGGCGGTTTTTCTGCTGTAGCCAAGAGCCTGTCAGGCGGCAATCTGCAGAAGTTTATTGTGGGTCGGGAGTTATCGATGACGCCCAAGTTACTGGTGGTTTCACAGCCTACTTGGGGTGTCGACGTCGGTGCTGCGGCCAACATCCGACGACAATTGCTGCTTCTCGCTGAGCATGGGTCTGGAGTGTTGCTGGTATCGGAAGAGTTGGACGAACTTTTCGAGATCACAGACACGCTTTATGTCGCTTACCGTGGCCGCCTGTCCGAGCCGATACTGACCCAGGAGGTAGACCGACTCACGATCGGCAGAATGATGACCGGGCTTGGTACAACCGAGGAGCGAGCCGCGTCATGAGTCGACTTAGAGTTGAACCTCGGGTAACCGAGTCGGCCATCGCGCAGTACCTGGTGCCGGTCGTCGCCATTGTTCTCACGCTCTTAAGCGGGACCATCTTGTTCTCCTTTCTCGGCAAGGCGCCCAGCGCGGTTCTGTACACATTTTTGATCGAGCCGATGACGACTCGATTCGGAATCGGCGAGGTCTTGCTGAAAATGGCGCCGCTACTGCTGATCGCGCAGGGCCTTGCCATCGGATTTCGTGCGAGAGTCTGGAACATCGGCGCCGAGGGTCAGTTGATTATTGGCGGCATCTTTGCCGGGGTGATCGCCATTCACTATAACGAGAGCGAATCTTCCCTACTTTTGCCGGCGATGGTGTTTGCAGGCATGCTGGGAGGAATCATCTGGGCTTCCATCGCGGCATACCTGAAGGTCCGGTTCAACGCCAATGAGATTCTTGTGACCTTCATGCTCTCGAGTGTAGCGCTGCAGCTTCTGTATTACCTCGTGACGGGTCCACTGCGCGATCCCGATGGATTTAACTTCCCACAGTCCGTGATGTTTTCAGATGCAGCCTTGTTTGGAACTCTGATCGAGGGGACTCGAGCGAATGCTTCCCTGCTGATTGGTTTGACGTTGTCCGTTCTCGCTTATGTATTTATTCGCCACAGTTTGCCCGGCTTCAAACTTTCCGTGAGTGGCGCTGCACCGCGAGCGGCCCGTTACGCGGGTTTTGCCGAGAGCCAAGCCATCTGGCTCGGTCTGATCATTGGGGGTGCGGCGGCGGGTCTTGCCGGTGTTGGGGAAGTCGCGGGACCGATCGGTCAGTTGCAACGTACGATCAGCCCGGGATACGGCTTTGCCGGCATCATTGTCGCATTTCTCGGCGGTCTGCATCCCATCGGGATCTGCTTTGCTGCATTTTTTATGGCGATCTTGTATGTCGGGGGAGACATGGCGCTGATCTCTGTCGGAATCCCTAACGCCGCTACCACGATTTTTCAGGGGATGCTCCTGATTTTTTATCTCGCGAGTTACCTGTTCGTTCACTATCGGATCAGTTTTCAAGGTCGACCCGCCACCACGTGAAGTCCACCCCATACCAGAATGACTGAAACCCTGATTTTCATTTGTGCGGGAACCATGGCAGCCGCGACACCAATTCTCTTCGCGGCCATGGGAGAACTGGTGGTCGAACGCAGCGGTGTGCTCAATCTCAGCATTGAAGGGATGATGGCGACTGGTGCAGCCGCGGCATTTGCGGTGGCAACGGTTTATGAATCGTCACTTCTGGGTTTTGCGATAGCGACGCTTGCGGCGGGACTGCTTTCAGTTGTTTTCGCGACGCTCACCCTGATTTTTCTGGCAAACCAGGTTGCCGCTGGTCTTGCGGTCGGTATTCTCGGTCTGGGTGTTTCGGCGTTGATTGGTAAAAAGCACGAGGGATTTACGATCGAACCCCTCAAGAGTGTCGACTGGGGTTTTCTTAGTGATATTCCCGTTGTCGGCAGGATTTTGTTCCAGCATGATCTTATGCTGTATGCGGGAATCCTCCTGATCGGGGTGCTATGGTTTGTGCTGACGCGCACCAAACTCGGGTTAATCATCAAGGCTGTAGGGGAAGCGCCTGAAGCGGCACATGCGATCGGATACCCGGTAATTCTCATCCGTTTTCTCGCCGTATTTTTTGGGGGCGCCATGGCAGGCATGGGAGGCGCCTATCTCACGCTCGCCTATACACCGCTGTGGGCCGAGGGACTGGTCGCTGGAAGGGGGTGGATTGCGGTCGCGCTGGTCGTGTTTGGGTCCTGGCGTGCCCATCGGGTTGCGCTCGGCGCGTATCTGTTCGGCGCTATCTCTTTGCTGGAACTTTCGATACAGGGACTGGGGTTAGCCATACCTTCTCAAGCGCTTTCTGCGGCACCCTATGTCATGACCATTGTGATCCTGGTATTAATTTCCCGTGATGCCAGGCAGATTCGACTTAACAGCCCCGCTTCTCTTGGTGTAACGTACCGTCACCAGGGTTAACAAACTCCAAGAATATCTAAGGAGGATCTAATGATGAAAGGACTGAGGCGAGTTATTGCTTCCTGTGTTTTAGCGGCCCTTGCAGTGGGGCCATATTTTGCGAGCGCGGCTGAGTTGAAGATCGGTTTCGTATACCCATCTCCCGTCGGTGACGTGGGCTGGGCTCACGAGCTCGATAACGGCCGGAAAGCAATTGAGGCAGCGTTCGGTGATCGTGTCGAGACCATGGTGGCGGAAAATATCCCCGAAGGTCCTGATGCCTCCCGCATCATGAATCAAATGGCATCGACCGGCGCCAAAATGATCATGCTGGGTTCTTTCGGGTATATGAATGATGGTTTGAAGTTGGCGAAGAAAAGACCGGATATGACCTTTATTCACGCAAGTGGTTACAAGCTCGCGGATAATTTCGGGAATTTCCAGACTAGAAATTATGAAACGGCATACCTGGCAGGGATCGGAGCCGGTTTCGTCACGAAGAGTAATATTCTTGGCATCGTCGCGGCTTATCCAATTCCGGAGGTGGTCGGTATTATCAATGCCTTCACCATGGGTGCCCAGTCGGTTAATCAGGGTGTCTCCGTCAAAGTGGTATGGCTGAATTCCTGGTTTGACCCAAGCAAGGCGCAGGAGTCCGCTCGTTCTCTGGTCTCGCAAAAGGCCGATGTATTGCTTTCGCTTTATCAGGATACGCCGTCTGTGGTAGCGGTGGCGGAAGAGTTGGGGGTGTACGTTGTGCCGACAAGCTCCGATATGAAAAAGTATGCGCCGAATCATCTCCTGGTCTCGCAGCAGATTGACTGGGGTCCGCATTTTGTTGAGATGGCGAGACAGACACTTGACGGAAACTTCAAAGGTATCCCTTACTGGGGCGGCATGAAGGATGGTGCGGTGCGCATGGCGTCCTGGACGCCAAATCTTTCTGCTGATCAGATGAGCCGTATCAACAAGAAAACGGACGAACTGAAGGCCGGGACTTTTCATCCATTTACGGGTCCGATTGTGGATCAGGCCGGCGCGACCAAACTCGCGGATGGAGAAGTCATAGAAGATGGCGCGCTTCTTGGTATTAACTGGCTGGTGAAGGGCGTCGAAACCAAACTTCCGGATTGATTCACCTCGCGGGACGTCAGCCGCCGCGAACCCCGATGGCGGCTGGCGATTTCCGCAATTCCTCATCTAAGAAGGGTTGATAGCCGTGTCTGACGCAGCGGCGTTCTACGGGTGTTTCGCCCATACCCCCTGTCGGGGAGCGCTCGAGATTCTCGGCAACACGCTGGTCCTTGTCGATCGAGAGGGGGTCATCACCGATGTCCTGGGCAATTCAGATGTCGGTTTCCAGGAAGCCTTTGATCAGGCTGAAACAACCGGGAGGCTATGTCGGTCCGGGGAAAAGTCGCTATTCCTTCCGGGCATGGTTGATCTTCATGTTCATGCGCCCCAGTGGCCGCAACTCGGGCGGGCTTTACACCTGCCGCTTGATGAGTGGCTCAACGTCTATACTTTTCCACTGGAAGCCCGTTTTCGGGATGCCGGTCTTGCCCGCCGTGTCTATCCGGATCTCGTTGCTGCGTTACTAGCCAACGGGACCACTACGGCAGTGTATTTTTCCACCATCCACAGGGAGGCAAGCCAGATTCTGGCTGAGGTATGTCTCGACGCAGGGCAGCGGGCGTTTGTCGGTAAGGTGGTCATGGATGATCCTGATCAGTGTCCTGATTACTACCGGGATTCATCGACTAGCCAGGCAATTGATGAAACTCAGGGCTTTATTGAGTTCGTCCGGGCTCTGTCGGGCAACGGCGCCGACCTGGTTCAGCCGATGGTCACCCCGAGGTTTATTCCGAGTTGTAGCCATGACGCACTGGTGGGACTCGGCCAGATGGCTGAACAGATGCGTTGTCGGGTGCAGACACACTGCTCTGAGGGCGACTGGGAGCATCAGTTCGTTCTTGAACGTTACGGAAAAAGTGATACCGCCGCGCTTTCAGAACTCGGATTGCTGCAGCGCGGGTCGGTGCTTGCCCACTGTAATTTTGTGTCACAGGCTGACATGGAAATCATGAAGGGATCTTTCACCGGTATTGCGCACTGCCCAATCTCGAATGCCTATTTCGCCAATTCAGTATTTCCTTTAAGGCGGGCACTGGATGTCGGAGTGAGTGTCGGGATAGGCACGGACATCTCAGGGGGGCCTACACCTTCAATTTTCGAAAACGCTCGATTTGCGATTGCGGCATCGCGGATGCTTGAGGACGGTGTTGATCCAGAGATCGTGCCCGCGCGTCGGGGCAGTCCAGACTCCCGGATCGATTTTCGAGAAGCACTCTGGATAGCAACGGCAGGTGGAGCAGAAGTCCTGGATATCCCGGTGGGTAAATTTGAAAAAGGCAGACAGTTTGATGCGGTTCTTGTGGATCATCACCGCGCAACGGATCGCGCCTCATTTTCAAACTCCAGTACGACCGGCGAAGACTTTCTGCAGGAACTGATTTACAACGTCTCGCAATCCGATATCAGACGGGTCTGGGTGAGTGGCCGTGCCGTAGGAGGGTCCTCGACCCTGGGAAGCGGCCTTTAAACTGTACGTTAGAGCGTGGCTTCTACTATGCGCAGAAGTGTATCCGCAGCTGTGTAATC
Source organism: uncultured Acidiferrobacter sp. (assembly GCA_964432165.1). Classification (GTDB taxonomy): domain Bacteria; phylum Pseudomonadota; class Gammaproteobacteria; order Arenicellales; family UBA868; genus UBA868. The sequence continues at coordinate 2,168 of CAYSMI010000022.1, read as the reverse complement.
GAGGCTGAAGATGGCGTTTCGTCGGACGAAGCAGTTGTTCAGAAAGCGTAGGCTGTCCGAAGCCGGAATCCAAGTGGATGAGAAGTGCCGATCCGTATCCTATGGGGCCCGTTCGGGTGTCTGGACCGTCGTACCTGAACATTTACCTCCTGGCAGCGTGGTCTACTCGGCTGGAGTCGGCAATAACATCGTTTGGGATCTCGCAATGATTGAGCATTACGGCGTCGAATTGCATGCGTTTGATCCGACTCCGCGTTCGGTCCGCTGGGTCCATGAACAGACTTTGCCGCCGCAGTTTCACTTTCATCCCGTTGGGCTTGGCGCCATCGACGGTAGCCAGGCTTTTTTAGAGCCAAACCGCGAGCGAAAATTCAACTACACAGGTGCGGATTTCGCCGAGCCGGATGGATCAGAGGTGTACTGTGATGTAAAAAAATTGGCCACTTTACAGCGCGATCTTGGCCATCAGAAGATTGATATCCTCAAAATGGATATCGAGGGAGCAGAGATGTTGGTGCTGCCCGATATGCTTGCCTCAGGAATACTGCCAGGCCAGTTGCTCGTGGAGTTTCACTATAACTATCCACAGATTCCGTTTGCTGATTTCACATCGCTCGTCTCGCAGTTACGGGAAAAGGGTTATCGGATCTTTCATATTTCTGAGCGTGGTTACGAATTTGGGCTCATCCATAGGCGGCTGATAGCTGAAGGCCAAACATGACCGAAACAGGTCGTATTTGGGATTGAGTACAGGCAGGCCCGCCAGTATCTTGAATCAACAGTAGATAGGAGAAAAGTCATGAATGTGCTCAAAACCAGCGAACTCATGACCGTGCGCCAGCATGGAGCGATGGAGTACACCACGCCGCCCTGTGATCTTGATGAGGTGCGTAACTATCGATTGACCCGGATTCAGGAGGAGCTTGTACGCCAGGATCTTGCCGGGATCATCCTCTACGATCAGTTGAATACACGTTATGCGACCGACGCGACCAATATGCAGATCTGGTGTTCCCATAACGAGGCACGCTATGTGTATGTACCTGCCAACGGTGGAGCGCTGATCTTTGAGTACGGCGGCAAGAACCTGTTGTCAGAGGGTCTTCCGGGAATTGATCGAACCATCAAGCCAGTGTCTTTTTTCTACATGTCTGCCGGTCAGCATGTCCTGGAGCGGGCAAAGAAATGGGCCGTCGAGATGGACGCCATTATTCGCGAGCACAGCGGGGGTAACCGTCGTATCGCCATTGACCGACTGGCGCCCGTGGGCATTCAGGAGATGGAGGCGCTTGGTTACGAGGTGCACGACGGTTTCAGTGTGATGGAGAAAGCGCGTGAGATCAAAAGCGAAGGCGAGATTGCACTGATGCGCAAATCCGTTGAAGTTTGTGAAAACGCGATCCAGCAGATGCGTGAAGCCATGAAACCCGGGATCACTGAAAACGCCCTGTGGGCGGAACTGCACCACGGCAATATTGCCGGCGGTGGCGAGTGGATTGAAACGAGGTTGCTGTCTTCTGGGCCGCGGACCAACCCGTGGTTTCGGGAATGCTCGATGAGACCCATTGAAAAAGGAGATATGGTCAGTTTTGATACCGACCTCGTGGGTCCTTATGGGTACTGTTGTGACATGTCGCGATCATGGATTTGTGACGCCGAGCCTGACGATGAACAGAGAAGGCTGTACGCAGCGGCCTACGAGCAGATAAAGCGCAATACAGAACTGCTGAAGCCGGGGTTGGGATACCGTGAACTCACCGAAAAACTTCACCCGATGGCCGATGAATATGTACCAGGCCGTTACGGTGTCGCTATGCACGGTGTGGGCCTTTGTGACGAAGCGCCGGCTATCTACTACCCGCAGGATTATGAAGAGGTGGGTTATGACGGTGTCTTTCAGGAAGGCATGGTGGTCTGCGTAGAGGCCCTGATTGGTGTCCAGGGTGGAAAAGAATGCGTCAAGCTTGAGGAGCAGGTGCTGATTACGGCAGATGGACATGAGCAGCTGACCACATATCCGTTGGAAGATCATTGGGTTTGATTATTGCTGGGCTTACCCGCAGGGTCTTCTGAAAATTAAGAGTGTCGATGATCTCTGAAGAACAGATCGAGGCTTATCAGCAAGACGGTGTCGTCTGTCTTCGAGATGTCATCGACAAAGAATGGCT
>CAYSMI010000021.1:3397-15963 GCA_964432165.1 uncultured Acidiferrobacter sp. | reverse complement strand
GCAAGCTGTTCATCAAGGCTGGCCTTCTCACTCGCCAGAGCATCGCGAATTTTTTGAAGAGCGCCAAGGTCTTTAAGCAGCGATGAGATCTCACTTTCTCGAAGTTCGATGGTCTGCTCAGCGGCTGAGCGCTCTGCCTCACTCTGGTCCAGTACCGACCGAAGGCGGACGATCTCATCTCCCAAGGTCGCGATGCGCATTTCCATCTCGCCGCGCTGGGTAGTCATGGTCTCGGTCTGGGTGACCGACTCACGAAGCTGGCCCACCAACTCGGTGTTCCGCATCAGGATCACAACCAGTGAGACCAGAAAGATCAGCACGACTACCGTCATGATGTCCGTGAACGACGGCCATACGCTGTCCTCGTCTGAGCGCCCACTGACCGTGGGCGAGACTCTCAGATCGACGAAGCCGTCTGTTCGGGTAATCGCCACAGATCGCTACCGGTTCGGATCGTTCAGCCGGAAACCTTCCCGCAGCACCTGGGTCATTTCGATCAGGCCCTCGCTGTTACGCTGCATCTCGTCGCGGTAACTGGCCAAAAGGTTCCGCATGTCCTCGGCAACCTTTGCATAGCCAGCCTGGGACTCATCCAACCGCTCCACCAGTGCGGCGGCCGTGCGCACGATATCTGTTAATTTCTCGGCGGCTTTTTCCGGTTCAATCTGGAACCTTGGCAACAGCACGCGGCTGGTCGCTTCTTCAATCCGGCTCACCACGTGAGTCTGGCCGTCCATTAGCCTGAGATAGAAATAGCCGAAAAAGAGGTAGGCAAAAATGGCGGTCATCGTGGTCGATAACGCCGTTGACATGCCGTGGATGATCATGCTCAAACCGCCGATTTCCGTCGTCGAGACGATGACGTCGGATGCCCCCAGCAGCGCTATCGATAACGACACGATCGTGCCAAAAACACCCGTAAGAATGAGCACGTTGTGAACGAACTTAGGGAAACTGACCCGGCTCGATTCAAGCGCCACCAGCGTCGCTGCCAAAGCGCTGTGGTTGATCACCGCGTGCTGGCGATGCAGGTCTTCGAGCGCGATGTAACGCCTGACCATCAACGACCCCGGTTCGGCGCCTTCCGTAGGTGAATCGCCTCGGTCAAGGTTGCCAAGCACGCGGGTTATGGCGCGCTCTTCCCCGCTCAGGCGCTGGAACTCCCGGATGATGTGATAAATGCCTGCGAGAAACAGAACCAAAATACCCCCGTTGATAAACCAGCCAACGTGGGTAAGCTGATTCTTGAGATAAACATCTGCCAGAAAATCCGCCTGCCATAATCCCACCACGATAATCGCCGCCCCGAGCACGATCAGCTGCGTCAGGATCTTTCGGGCATATATCTCTTCGGTTCCCGCCAATTGCGTTTGCTCACCCATAAGTCTTCTCTCGTTTATGTGTCCCCAACAACAGGATTAATCTCATTATGACGTTGCGCCCGGTTATATACCACGCCATCGGGCGGTGCTTCCGATTCAATCTCCGGCAAAATAATTGATACTTCACGCCGCCCGATGGGAACGCGCGCCGGCGCATCGATGACCGTCATCCGGCACTCAAGGAGCCCGCCCAAGGATTCCGTACCGATGCTTTAGTCCAGCGGTTCTAACCCGGCAGCATTAACGCGTTTGCTCCGGCTTGAGGTCAGGATTCATAATTATCTATACTATGTAGTACAATACTATTGTGCCTGCCAAAAGAAAACCCCCTCCGGAGTGGTGGCTACTGGGTTATATGGCTCAGTACCAACGCGGGTATTTAATGGAAAAAATAGAGGAATATGAGGTAAATCCTCAAGTTCTCTATGAGGCCGCAGCTGCAGCCGCTCTGGATCTGCCAAAAGAACAATACAGGAGGTTGGCCAAGACGTGGGCGGTACGTCAGCACCGTATCAGATCAAACACGAAGAGGCAGTAGTTTAAACGTACTACTAAATCATACGTTATATGCTCTTAAATTAAACCAGATCGACTAAGCAGATTCGAAATCGATCTGGTAGCGACCCGGTCAGTGCTGCGATGGCGGGGGCATGACGACTTAGCTGGCTACTTACCAATACAGAAACTTGAGAAAATCTCGCCCAGAAGATCGTCCGTAGTCACCTCCCCTGTAATTTTCCCAAGCGCCCCCTGTGCAAGGCGCAACTCCTCGGCAACAAGTTCCGGCATATTTACGGTCTGTGCTGATGTTATGTGCTCAAGGGTCTGCTCGAGGGCATCAAGGTGACGGCGACGTGCAAGGACCACGTCCTCTAAATCGCCGGGGCATCCGAGATACTCCCTGATCACAGCGATCAACTGCTCGAGCCCCAAGCCCTGTGTCGCGCTGATGGCGACTTGTGGCTTGCCGTCCTCCGGCTCGAGCCGTCCGCCTGCACGTTTGCTGACATCAATCTTGTTCAAAACCCTGACGCACACGGCATCGCTCCCCCCTTCTTCGCGACGCGGGACGTCACACACGGCCGGGTCAGTGTCGTCAATGACCTCGAGCAAGAGGTCTGCGGCACCGATCGCCTGTTGTGCGCGGCGAACCCCCTCGGCCTCTATCTCGTTGTCGCTTGGCCGCAACCCCGCGGTATCGACAATCCGGACCGCGGCCCCACCGATGTCTATGGTTACTTCGATGAGATCCCGGGTTGTGCCTGGGCTCGCGCTGACGATGGCATGGTCTGATCCAGACAGCGCGTTCAACAGGCTCGACTTGCCCGCGTTAGGGGCACCAAAAAGAACGATCTGAGCTCCCGCGGCTAAGAGTTCCCCGGGCCGTGCACGATCGACCAATTTCGAAATACTGTCTTGGATGCGGTCCAGCTGATCATTAAGCGCTGCCGGCGTCAGGTCATCAACGGGTTCTTCCGAGAAGTCTATATTTGCTTCGATAATTACCCTAAGATCTCCTAAAACCTGAGAAATATCTCCTATCTCCCTCGAAAAATCTCCACGCAAGGACCGCAACGCGCAGCGGGCTGCAACGCTTGTCTGGCTGTTGATGAGGTCGGCCACAGCTTCGGCCTGGGCAAGGTCCAGTTTGCCGTTGAGAAACGCCCTCTCCGTGAATTCCCCGGGCCGCGCAAGATCGGCGCCCATGGTACTAACCTGCGCCAGTAGCCCGTCAATGATGACGGGGCCGCCATGGCAATGAAGTTCCAGCACGTCCTCGCCGGTGTACGACGCTGGGCCTTTGAAGAAAATCGCGATCCCGTAGTCCAGGGTGCGTCCCTCGGGGTCGCGAAAAGCCGTAGCCTTCGCTTCGCGCGGCTGCAGGAGATGGCGGGTCAGCCCTTGTCCAATTCTGGCCGATTCAGGACCAGAGATACGGATGACGCCGATGCCGCCGATGCCTGGTGGGGTGGCCCGTGCAACGATGGTTCGAGCGGGAGCGCTCACGGTGTTTTTCCGGTCTTAGCGCAAGCGGTCCTGAAAGGTGCTCAGGTCTTGCTGTCGGCGGCCTGTATCTTGCGGGTAATTACCCACTGCTGGGCGATCGACAGGACGTTATTGACCAGCCAGTACAAGACCAGGCCCGAGGGAAACCACAGGAAGAAGATGGTGAATACCAGCGGCAACGCCATCATGATCTTCTGCTGCATCGGATCCAAAGGGGTAGGGTTGAGCAGCTGCTGGCCGAACATGGAAGCGCCCATCAATATCGGCAGCACGTAGTAGGGATCCTGTAAAGACAGGTCCTGAATCCAGAGCGCAAACGGTGCCTGGCGCAGCTCGACGCTCTCCAGCAGCACCCAGTACAAAGCGATGAAGACCGGTATCTGGATGACGATGGGCAGACATCCTCCAAGCGGATTGATCTTTTCTTTCTTGTAGACCTCCATCATCGCCTGCTGGAATTTCTGCTTATCGTCGCCGAACCGCTCTTTCAGCGTTTGCATGCGGGGCTGCAGCTTTTTCATGCGCGCCATGGATTTATAACTGGCTGCAGAAAGCGGGAAGAACACCAGTTTGACCAGAAGGGTCAAAAGAATGATGGAGACGCCCCAGTTGTCCACGACCCGGTTGATGTAGGTCATGACCCAGAAAAGGGGTGATGACACCGGCGTCAGCCAGCCGTAATCGACGGTCAGTTCCAGCTGGTTGTCCGCCGTGATCATCCTTTGGGTTTCTTTCGGCCCGATGTACATCCGGCCTCCGAGCGTCTGCGAACCGCCCGCCGGAACCGCGGTGGGCTGGGTTGTTTTGTAACCGATCAGATAACGGGGTCCGCTATCCCGGCCGGTGACGTTCGAGTAGAACTCATATCCGATGCCGGCACTGGGGAGCAGGGCGCCCACAAAATAGTGCTGGAGCATGGCGACCCAGCCCGAAGTTGTGGATCGGGCGAGATTCGCCTCGTACATCTCCTCGAAGTCGATTTTCTGGTACTTGTCCTCCGGGGTAAAAATAGCGCCGCCTTTATAACTCGGCAGCCGGCCGAGAAATCCCAGGCCGCTGCTGGGCTCAACCACCTGCGTGCGCAGGATCTGCGAGTAACGGAAACCCACCCACGGGTCACTGGCCTGGTTATCCACCGTAAAGGCCACGTCGATGTAGTAACTGTTCCTGTAGAACGTGAATGTTTTCCGGAAAACAACACCGTCGTCGGATGTCCAGTCGAGGTGAACCCGGACGCTGTCCTCGCCGGGGGAGAGCTTTACATTCTGCCGGTCGGTAGCAAAAATCGTGTGATGGTTTGGCGCCTGCTGCCCCGCGCTTAACAACCCATCCTGAATCAGAAACAGATCTGCTCCGGAATCATTCAGCAGCACGAAAGGAGTGTCCGGCTCATCCAGCGAAACCGGGTAAGTCAGTAACGCCAGCCGCCTGAGATCTCCGCCTTTGGTATCAATCTCGACACGGATGATGTCCGTTTCAACAGTGACCCGGCGCTCTCCCGGCAGGCTTTGACTCACCGGGATCGCAGAGGCGGTGTCTGAGGTCTCGGGCGCTGCTGAGACAGTCGGTGCCTGGGGTACGTCATCGGCCTCGGGTTTTGTTGCGGTGGTGGTGTCGTATTGTGCTGTCCCGGATACCTGGGATGCGGCGGTACTCGCGTTCATCGCGGCGCCATTCTTGCCGGACTCATACTCAAGCCATGACTGCCACAACAGCAGAAGCACCATGCCGAGCGCACCGAACAGGATTAATCGTTGAAAATCCATTTAGGCGCGCTCGCCCTGGGTGTCTGGGCTTCTTCCTCCCGGAACCGGGTCGTAGCCGCCCGGGTGCCATGGGTGGCAGCGGACGAGACGCCGAACAGCAAGCCATAAGCCCAACAGCGGCCCCCGCGTCTGCACGGCCTCAATGGCGTAACACGAGCAGGAAGGGTAAAACCGGCAGGATTGCCCAAACCATGGGCTGACCAGATAACGGTATGCCTTCAAAACCGCGATCAGGATTTTTTGCATTGGTTATTTACCCGGTGCCAATGCCTGTCCAGACTTTGGCAAATGTCCTTGTTTGCCGCACTAGCACAGGGCTGGCGTGCTATCGCGACGATATCCAGACCAGAAACATCAGGCGCATGGTTCCGGAAAGATTCTCTCACTAATCTTTTTATACGGTTACGCCGGACAGCCTTCGGCGACGTCTTTTTTGATACGGTGATCCCTAGCCGGCCACGTGCGAGCCCGTTCTCTTTAGCATAGACCACAAACAACTTATCTTTACTGCCACATCGGTCGTCGAGTACCGCTTTGAACGCTGCCGCCCGAAGCAACCTACGGGCTGCGGCAAAGCCAAAACTACTCACGGACGCGCACCGGTTGGCGCGGTCACGGCTTAGGCGCTGAGTGTCGCCCGACCTTTCGCGCGCCGGGCGTTAATGATCGCTCGGCCCCCGCGGGTTTTCATGCGCGCCCGGAAACCATGGCGGCGCTTGCGTTTGACCACACTGGGCTGGAAAGTTCTTTTCATGCTGATAACAGATTTGGAAGCGGCAAAGGGCGCTGGAATGTACCTCTTAAACCTGAAAATTGTCAATATCTTTCTTGTTTTCTGAAGGTTTTTAAGAAAGTTGTGGATAAGATTTTTTTCTAAATATCTTGTGGATAAAATTGATCTCAGCGACTAAAATGCTTCCTTCGGCCTAACTTGATTTGGGCGGAAACAGGGCAAAAACCGCGCAGTGTTAAGCAATCCGGCTTGTACACTGCCGCTATCACTTTGGGAGATTTGCCGTTGTCTGCAGTTTGGAACCTGTGTTTGGGCCGTCTCGAGGACGATCTCTCACCTCAGCAGTTCAATACCTGGATTCGCCCGTTGCAGGCCGTGCAGGAAGGCGACCATCTGAAACTGCTCGCTCCCAACCGCTTTGTCAGGGATTTCATCGTCCAAGAGATGCTCGACGAAGTCGCCCGTCTTGTGAACAGTTTCAGCACAACACCTTTGGATCTCAAGGTAGAGGTGGGTAGCGGTGTCGCGCCATCTAGAACAGACGGCGGCCAAGTTAAAGACGAGCCTGCTGACCGCCCTGTAGCCGGGCCTTTGCGTTTCGAGGGGCGGCTTAATCCCGCATTCACCTTTGATACCCATATTGGCGGCAAATCCAACCAACTCGCCCGGGCAGCCGCCCGCCAGGTCGGTGAGAATCCGGGCGAGGCGTACAACCCGCTGTTTCTCTACGGCGGTGTCGGTCTTGGCAAGACCCATCTGATGCAAGCAGCGGGCAACCTGGTGAGGAAAAACCAGCCCAAAGCCAATGTGGTCTACGTTCATTCAGAACGTTTCGTAGCCGATATGGTCAAAGCGTTGCAACATAACGCGATTAACGACTTCAAGCGCTACTATCGATCGCTCGATGCGCTACTGATTGACGACATTCAGTTTTTTTCAGGAAAAGAGCACTCACAAGAGGAATTCTTCCATACTTTCAATACCTTACTAGAGGGTCAACGCCAGGTCATTATGACAAGTGACCGCTTTCCAAAAGAGATCACCGGTGTCCAGGAGAGGTTGATCTCCCGGTTTGGCAGCGGCTTGACGGTGCCGATCGACCCGCCGGAACTTGAAACCCGCGTCGCCATCCTGCAGCACAAAGCACAACTTAAAGGGGTGCATTTACCCGATGAGGTTGCTTTTTTCGTCGCCCGCCAAATCCGATCAAATGTCCGTGAGTTGGAAGGCGCGCTTCATCGTATTGTGGCAAGTAGCGGCTTCACGGGGCGGCCCATTGACCTTGAGCTGACCCGCGAGGCGTTGCGCGATCTGCTGGTGTTCCAGGAACGAAGGGTAACGATTCAGAACATTCAGAAGACAGTCGCTGAATATTTCAAGATGCGGATCGCCGATCTACATTCCAAGCGGCGCAACCGTCAGATCACGAGGCCAAGGCAAATCGCTATGGCGTTGGCGAAGGAGTTAACCAACATGAGCCTGCCGGAGATCGGTGATGCATTTGGCGGGCGCGACCACACCACGGTGTTGCACGCCCAAAGGAAGGTCCAGGAGTTGATTTCAACTGACGCTAGGGTAAGAGAGGATTATCAAAACCTGCAGAGAATCCTGGGCGCTTAATGAGGATAAATTGTGGATAATGTCGGCTAGAATCGCAGTGGTTGTTTGAGTGTGTTTTATCCCGATTTCCCAGGATTTCTATCCACAGAATCTTTAACAGCAGAAAAACTATAAGTAGTTGTAAATACAAGGAAAAACACGGTAATCAACTTATCCACAGCCCTTATTAACATTAACATTCTTTTAAGTTAAATATGAAATTTCAGATTGAGCGCGAAGTTCTGCTAGGCCCGCTTAGCATTGTGACCGGTGTAGTGGAGCGGCGCCAGACCTTACCCATACTCGCTAATGTTTTCCTGCGACTGGACGGCAAACGATTGACACTGGTGGGTACAGACCTTGAAGTTGAGATCAGTATCGAGGCACAAGTGCTGAGCGGCGAGGATGGGGAGTGCACCGTCACGGCACGAAAACTGCTGGACATCTGCCGAGCGTTGCCCGAGACCGCAACCATCGATTTCAGCGGAGAGGGCAGTAAGGCGAAGATGCGCTCAGGCCGGAGCCGCTTTACCCTGCAAGCCTTACCGCCCAAGGATTTCCCCCGCCTCGAGGCCGGAAAATGGGAAGAGCGGATCACAATCCCACGAAAGGAGCTTAAAGCACTACTCGACCGGACGTCGTTCTCTATGGCGCAACAGGACGTACGGTATTTTCTTAATGGGGTTCTGCTGGAGCTTGAAGGCAGCACCGTCACAACGGTCGCCACCGACGGGCACCGTCTGGCCAGGAGCCGGGCGTCACTTACAAACCCGGCGGGCGAACAACGCCAAGTTATCGTACCGCGCAAGGCGGTGGCGGAACTCGGGCGATTCCTGGGCGAAGGTGCGGAAGATATAACCATGGAGCTTAACAACAACCACATCAGTCTGGAGCGGCCTGGAGCCACCCTGATCAGTAAACTGATTGATGGAAAATTTCCAGACTACAAAGCGGTCATGGCACAGGTCCTTAACCAGAAAATGGTCGCTGACCGCCAAGAGTTTCACGAGGTGCTGGCCAGAACCGCTGTTTTAACCAATGAGAAATACAGGGGTATCCGGCTTGAACTCAGCAAAGGGAGCCTCAAGGTTAGCGCCCATAATCCGGAACATGAAGAAGCCACCGATGAGATTGCGGTTGAGTACACTGGGACGGATGTGGAAATCGGCTTTAACGTAACCTATCTGATGGACGCGCTGAAGGCGCTCACCAACGACCAGGTGGAGGCCGAACTTCAGGATGCCAACACCGGGTGCATGTTGCACGACCCCGACAACGACGACACGCTGTACCTCATTATGCCGATGCGCCTTTAGGCGACCCCGCGATGTTCCACGTGGAACAGCCTGAACATAGGCCGAATGTTCCACGTGGAACCACAGAAACCGCTAAAAATAGCCATTTTCCGGGATTCTGACCCGGTGCAGGTGGTATAATTCTACGACCCATTTCGGAGTGTTTATGGCGACATCCCCTGTCTATGACGAAAGCAGTATTAAGGTTCTCAAGGGCCTTGAAGCGGTGCGAAAGCGCCCTGGTATGTACATTGGCGATACCGACGATGGCACAGGTCTGCACCACCTGGTTTTTGAGGCCGTTGATAACGCGATCGATGAGGCGCTGGCGGGATTTTGCAGTGAGGTGACGGTCACCATCCATGCCGATGAGACCATCAGCGTTATCGATGACGGGCGCGGTATCCCGACAGGAATGATTGCCGAAGAGGGGCGATCTGCAGCTGAGGTCATAATGACCCAACTGCATGCCGGGGGGAAGTTCGACCAGAACTCGTACAAAGTGTCCGGAGGCCTGCACGGCGTTGGGGTTTCTGTGGTAAATGCCCTTTCTTCCTACCTGAGACTCACGATCCATAGGGAAGGCCAAATATTCCGGCAGGAATTCGAAAAAGGTCTCGCCAGGGCGCCGCTTGCCGTTGTCGGTGAGACTGACCGAACCGGCACCGAGGTGCACTTTCGACCGGATCCGGAGATCTTCCCAGATCCCGTGATGCACCACGATATCTTGGCCAAGCGGTTGCGGGAGCTGTCTTTCCTGAACTCGGGGGTGCGCAACCGGCTTGTCGATGAGCGCACGGATACAGAAGATATTTTCGAGTACAAAGGGGGGATCGAGGCCTTCGTGGCCCATCTCAACCGCAAAAAGAGCGCTCTGCACCCGACCACCTGTTATATACGGGACGAGCGCGACAACGTCATTGTCGAACTCGCGCTTCAGTGGAATGACTCCTACCAGGAGAACGTTTTTTGCTACACCAACAACATCCCCCAACGGGATGGGGGAACCCACCTGGAGGGCCTGCGCTCGGCGATAACGCGCACCCTGGGGCGCTACATGGAGGAGTCCGGACTCGCTAAGAAAGTCAAAATCAGCCTGCGTGGTGAGGACTGCCGTGAAGGCCTCACGGCCGTGCTGTCGGTCAAGGTTCCCGACCCCAAGTTTTCCTCCCAGACCAAAGACAAACTGGTGTCTTCCAATGTCCGGGGTCCTGTGGAATCACTGGTAAACGACCACCTGGGCACCTTTTTGCTGGAGCACCCCACAGAGGCGCGCGCGATCATGGAGAAGATCGTCGAATCTGCCAGAGCACGGGATGCTGCCCGAAAGGCACGGGAGATGACCCGGCGCAAGAGTGCGCTCGAGATTGGTGGTTTGCCCGGCAAACTTGCCGATTGCCAGGAAAAAGACCCGGCGCTCTGTGAGATTTACCTGGTCGAGGGCGACTCTGCCGGGGGTTCTGCAAAGCAGGCCCGGGACCGGCGTTTTCAGGCGATCCTGCCATTAAAAGGCAAGATTCTGAATGTTGAGAAGGCCCGTTTTGACAAGATGCTGGCATCAGACGAGGTGGGTACGCTCATTACGGCCCTGGGGACGGGCATTGGTAAGGATGACTTCGACGTCAGCCGCTTGCGTTATCACCGGGTCATTATCATGACCGATGCCGATGTTGACGGGTCCCATATCCGGACGCTCTTGCTGACATTTTTCTACCGGCAGATGCCTGAACTGATCGAGCGCGGCCATGTCTATATCGCACAGCCGCCGCTTTACAAACTCACTTCGGGGAAGAAAGAAACCTACGTGAAGGATGATGATGAACTGCATCGGATACTTCTCGATCTGGCGCTGGAGGATGCTGAGCTGATGCCCAAACACGATACCGGCAAACCGCTTTCTGGTAAGGCCCTGCGGGGCATCTGCAGCGAATATTTTGCGGCCGAGACCGCCATTTACCGGATGGCGAGGCGCTATCAGGCTGAGGTACTCTGGGCATTTTGTGGCCAGCCGCAACTTGAGATTGCCGCTGTCTCAGACCCGGCGCAGCGCGATGCCTTTGCAGGTGCGTTAAGCGCGGTGCTCAACGCTGACGCGCAGACCGGGGGTGGTGCCACCTACCGGGTGGCGTGGGATGACGACCAGGCTGACGGCCCGGCGCTGGTGGTCGATAGCGAGCAGCACGGCCGTTACCGGCAAAGCCGCTTTCTGAGAGACTTCTTTGAGTCGACTGAGTACGCGTCGCTAACCGCCTTGGGACATCGGCTCCGATCGGAAGTCGGCGACGCTATTACAGCAAAGCGCGGGCAGCGGGAGCAGCAGTTGGAGACCTTTGCCGAGGCGCTGTCCTGGTTGATGTCAGAGGCGCGCCGCGGGATCAACATCCAGAGATACAAGGGCCTCGGTGAGATGAACCCGGAGCAGCTTTGGGAAACCACCATGGACGCCGGTCAGCGGCGTCTCTCACAGGTTCAGATAGAAGACGCGGTGGGCGCGGACGAGATCTTTACGGTACTGATGGGCGAAGAGGTTGCGCCCCGGCGGGACTTTATTCAACGCAACGCGTTTGCCGTCGGTAACCTCGACGTATGATATAAAAGATCAACTAAATCAATTATTTATAATACTTCAGTGCAATACTCTCGGCGCTGAGAGGACAAACTGGGGGATATCAGTATCAAAAGTCTGGCCGTCTTCGGCCAGCATCTTGTAGGATCCGTGCATCGTCCCCACTGGGGTTTCGATGACCGCGCCTGATGTATAACGGAAACCCTCCCCCGGCTTCAGGGTGGGTTGCTCTCCGACCACCCCTTCCCCTTCTACTTCCTCGGTGCGATTGTCGGCATCGGTGATAATCCACCGCCGGGACAGCAGTTTGGCAGCCACAGACCCCCGGTTCACCAGGGTAATTGTGTAGGCAAAGACATAGCGGTCTTCCTCGGGCTCGGAGTGCTCTGCCATGTAAGAGGTCTCGACCTCAATGTCAATTTCGTAAGCGTCAGTCATTGGGGGCGGATGGTTGCATTAGGGTCACAGGGCACCGAGATGATGTTAACGTGTTCCGACTCAAGGTGTACAGCACTTAAGCGTCCTCCCCAGATACAGCCCGAGTCGAGACCGAAATAGGGCGACCGGTCAACGGCGCCCAGCGTCGACCAGTGGCCGAAGAGTACGCGGACGCTTGAAAGGCCGGGGTTTTCAAAATCAAACCAGGGCCTAAGCCCAGCCGGCGCACTATCCGGGGCCCCCTTGTGCTTAAAATCGAGACGCCCGTGGGCATCACATAAACGCATTCGGGTGAAAACGTTGGTGATGAACCGTAAGCGGTCCCAGCCCGAGAGTCCCTGCTCCCATTGCGTCGGGGCGTTCCCGTACATGTTCTCGAGAAACACCTTTGCATCGCACCCCTTAAGGGCGCGCGAAACCTCACCTGCGAGATCCAGACTTTCAGTCAGGGACCACCAGGGGTAGACCCCGGCATGCACCATGACCCAGTTGATATCTGGTGAGTAGTGCAGAAGTGGTTGTTTTAAAAGGAACTTTACATAATCCCCCCGATTGGGGTGTTCCAGGACCGGCGAAAGATTGTCTTCGGGTTTCACACGGCGCAGATCGAAATGTGCGGCGATCAGGTGCAGGTCATGGTTTCCCAGAACGCAAACTGCGCGGTCTCCTAAAGAGATCAGAAGGTCGAGAACGCCGCACGGATCCGGCCCTCGGCCAACCAGGTCACCGACCAGCCAGAGCTGATCAGACTCCGGGGCAAAGGCAATGTTGTCCAGGAGT
>CAYSMI010000021.1:0-3297 GCA_964432165.1 uncultured Acidiferrobacter sp. | reverse complement strand
CCCCGTCAGTCTTCGAGCAGTTGCTGCTCTAGAACATCAGATGCTTCGGTCCGGTCAGGCGTGGCGCCATCCATGATCGCACGCCGGCGGTTCTGGAGATACGCCTCCCGGAAGAACAGGTACGGGTCGACCTGCATTTGAACAATGCGGTCGAGATCAAGCAGCCGGGAGCGGATATCAACGGCCCGAAGTCCGAAGCGGGTGATCGTAACGGCCGTGTCATCCGGATCCCACAGGGGGTCGGCAATATAGAATTCCGGCACTTTGCCAAGCGCGTCCCTGGCCGTGCTCGGACCCAGTAACGGCAGCACAAGATAAGGCCCAGAGGGGATCCCCCAAACAGCCAGCGTCTGCCCGTAGTCTTCCTGATGGGCGGGAAATCCCAGTCTGGACGCGATATCGACGAATCCCAGCAGCCCCAGGGTACTGTTGACGACGAAGCGGTTGACGGTCTGCTGAGCGCGCTGGGGCTTCCCCTGAAGAAGGTCGTTCAGCAGCGTGGTGGGTGCCCGGAGGTTGTTGAAAAAATTGTTGACGCCATTTCGCATCTGCTGTGGCAGGACCGCGCGATAGCCGACGGCAAGCGGGCGGATCAAGGCACGGTCTACGGCATCGTTGAAGGCGAACATCGCCCGGTTGAAGGGCTGTAACGGGTCACTCGTCGCTTGGGCGCCGGCGCTGATGGGGTTCCCCGCGAGTACCAGGACCGTTAACAGGACGCCGGCAGGGCCTAGCAGCCGCCGAATTAAGGTGAGTCGCGCCATTACCGGTCCTCTCCTTTGAATGCCCTGGAGAGTTCCCCCAGATACCGGGCCGCGCGCTCTCCGACAGGCTTCCGGGATTCCAGGCGCGGGGTCAGCAGCCGTTGTAGATCCTCAAGGTGGCGGCTTTGTGCTTCAAATCTCGCTTTCAAGGTAGCGTAATCTCTCTCAAGTTGGTGGAACGAGCCGAGTTGATCAAAAAACTCTTTCTTTTCAGTAGGTTCCGATTGTGGAACGTTCCGTGGCATGTCACTGTCACCAGTGTGCGACGTATCACCAGAGCGGGTTTCTGGCTCGCCAAATACACGGATGAGATCGGAAATGTCGAAAACATAGCGCGGGCGACCTCCCGGTTGATGGCGCTGGAAGGGAGTCAGATGACCATTTTTCACCCTTCTGCGGATGGTATTGGTGGAGACCCCGAATAGTCGGCCCGCTTCCGTAATGGTGATTCGACTACGAGGCTGTCTGGAGGTGTCGGTCACAAGCCGGAATCCAAAAGATGAAACGGTGGCACGCCACTTGATGCCGGGCTGGGCAGTTGGCATCATGGTGGCAGTAT
The DNA here is from genome assembly GCA_964432165.1 of uncultured Acidiferrobacter sp. Classification (GTDB taxonomy): domain Bacteria; phylum Pseudomonadota; class Gammaproteobacteria; order Arenicellales; family UBA868; genus UBA868. The sequence continues at coordinate 1,974 of CAYSMI010000021.1, read as the reverse complement.
CCATGTTTCAGGTCAAGAGCCCGTGCACAAGGGAGAACAGAATCAACGGTGCCGCCACCCATGGTGGTTGGTATGGATATTGGTATTGGGCCTAGTTTTGCCCCCCGCAGTTATGTCGCCGGTTTGGCCCAATACCGGACAGGAAGCGCTTGCCCAGGCACTTGCGTCGTTCACGGCCCGTGAGCAAATGGCCAGCCCGTTGCCCGAGCTCGGTGCCAGCCTGGCAATTGAGATCCAGGATTTGCTGGTGCTGAATCTTGCCCCGGACTACGGTGGGGTGGCCGGCTATCTTTGTGAGCGGGCGGGCGATGGGGAAACGGTGGTCGCCCCGCTGCTTGAGAACATGTTCACCTCCAGCGGCGCGACTTTATACGAAGCGAAGGGAGCGGACCAGATCGTACAGCTTGGATTGCTGGTGCGTGTGCGGCCTGAAGCTATTGCCGAGGCTGACGCGGCATCTTCGCTGCAGGGGTATTTTTCGGAACTGATCCCGGCAGTGATTGTCCGCGACCAGTTGCTCAGCAAAGAACAGACAAATGACTGGGCGGCGATGACCGCGGTCAATGCGGGTGTCCGCTACCTGGTACTGGGCGAGCCGTGGCCAATCCCGCCATCGGCCGGAGTCGATATCCTGAGCGCATCGCTGGAGGCCACCCTGACCGACAAGGCCGGTGAGGCACTGACCGAGGGTAAGGGTTTAGCCGGGAACCAAAAGGCCGGGCATGCCGTGTGGGAACTGCAACAGCGCCTCGCATCGCGCGGACGGACACTGCGGGCGGGTGAATTGCTGTCACTCGGGCCGGTCGGGCCCGCCGTTGTGCTGGGCGGGATTGGCCGTGTGACGGCGAGATTCCGCACGGCATTGGGCAAAGCGCAGATCGTGTTTGCCCTACGGCCTTCTTCCTGAGGCTAATTGACCTCTGTGAGCAGGGCGTTCACACGGCGGACGTCTTCTTCGTCCAGATTGCCCGAGAGTTCCTCAAGTTCCAGCATTTGCCGGATATAGTCGTAGCGCTCTTTCAGGTAATCACGCTCTGCCCGGAAAAGGTCTCGCTGGGCGTCCAGGACTGCTATGTTGGTGGTGAGTCCGGCAGCGAAACTTTCTTCCTTGGCCAGCAACGCGTTCTCTCCAGCGCGCACCGCTTCCGCTAGCGCTTCGATACGGCGCAGCCGGCTTTTGACGCCGAGGAAGGTCTGACGCGTATCGCGGCGAAGGTCACGCACGGCCGCTTCATGGCCCGATCGCGCAGCGTTCAGATTCTCCGCTGCTTCGCGGACACGGGCGTCTATCAGGCCGCCCTGGTAAAAAGGGATATCCACCGAGAACAAGAGCCGGGCGTTGGTGTCGTCGCCGATGTAGGTGTCTGCGTAATTTCCTGACAGTTGCATGCCGACCGTAGGCAGTCGCTGCGCCTTTTGTCGATCGATCTCGAGGTCGGAAAGCGAGATGCCCAGCGATTTCACTTTGAGGCCGGGGTTGTTTTGCAGCGCTGCCGCTACCCACTCTTCACTGTCGTCGGGCTGTGGCGGGCCCAGCCTGACAGAGTCCGGCAATGGCTGTAGCTCAGCGACCTCCTCTCCGACCAGTGCAATCAGGGCCTGCTGGGAGTCGTCGAGAATTTTCTCAGCCTCAATGGTATCGGCTACGGCTTGTTCAAACCGGGCTCGGGCGTCGAATAGGTCTGTGCGCGTGCCGAGGCCCACATCCAGGCGCTCCTGTGCGAGCTCCAGTTGCCGGCCAATCGCGCGTTCATTTCGGCGGGAGAGCTCAACGTTATCCTGTGCGGCAAGTACCGAGAAATACGCGCTGACAGTGCGATTGACCAGGTCCGCGGATGCGATCATGAACTCAAGTTCGGCCTGATCAGCCTGTTGGCCCGCCTGCGTGACCGAAATCCGGCTGCTCCGGTTGTACAGCGTCTGAGAAAGCGCGATCGAAGCCTGGGTTCCGGACACGGTGTCAGAGGTAGCCTC
>CAYSMI010000020.1:0-16430 GCA_964432165.1 uncultured Acidiferrobacter sp. | reverse complement strand
GCTTTTTTCCGGGTCGCTTTCTTTTTAGCAGCCTTTTTCCTAGTTGCTTTCTTCTTCGTCGCCTTCTTGGCTACTTTCTTTCTGGTTGCCTTCTTCTTCGTTGCTTTCTTTCTGGTTGCCTTCTTTTTTGCTGCCTTCTTTCTAGGTGCTGCCCGTTTCTTGGTCGCCTTCTTCTTTGCCGCCATAATGGCCTCCTGCTTAGGGTTGATGTACCTGTGGACTGTGACTCAGATCCACTTTTGTTGGCTTATCGACACACCGCCTCTGTCAGCAATACCACTTTGCGTCTCCCGTATACATTAAGTTGATTCGATCTAATGAAACGAGGAAGCGTACCGGTAAACTTTGGAATAACGATGTTCAGGTTACTCCTTGCAGGCGAACTATATCCATGCAAGGTTAAATGTCAAGCAAACACATCAATGCTTTGTGCGCTTTATTTGGCTTTGATTACGGTATAAAAAACAAAGCACACGGTGCTGATACAACTAAGTTAAGAAACTACACGAAGTTGCATCGAGGCTGTTGATAAAAACCAAAGCGCAAAACGTGATACTTGTCGGTAATCTTTACTACTGACTTAAGTTAAAAACAAAATAGAAAAAGCGTTATCACGATGGCGTATCGCTAACGTGGCGCTAATAGCGGCGTGATCAGTGCACATGTTTTTTGTGTTGCGCCAGCGTTCTGGTTCACCATTGTGCGCCCGCGCTCGCCCACGGCACTTCGTAAGTGGGCGTCGCCCAGAAGACACCGCAGCTGCCTGGCCAGGGCGGCTTCGCCGTCGACTTGAAAGCCCGCGCCAGCGGCTACGGTAATCTCACTGATTTCCAGGAAATTTCCCATATTGGGGCCGAAAATCACAGGTACCCCGACTGCGCAGGGTTCAAGGATGTTGTGCCCGCCAATACCCCGAATCGGGATCAGACTGCCCCCAACGACCGCAATATCCGCAGCACCATACAGGACCGGTAACTCGCCCATGGTGTCGGCAATCTGAATCTGGACCGCACAATCCAATGCGCCGGATTGTGTCGTCCGTCGGTTCACTACGAAGCCCGCTCGGGAGGAGAGCCGTACGGCTGTGTCGAAGCGTTCGGGATGACGTGGCGCGATCACCAGCAGTAGATCCGGAAAGTCATGCAGCAGTGTTTGGAATATACGTAACAGCAGGCTCTCTTCTCCATCGTGTGTGCTGCCGGCGACGATCACGGGACGATTCGGACTCCAGTCCCGTCTGACGGCCTGCGCGACTTCGTTCACACTGGCGGGCATCTTGATCTCAAATTTCATACTGCCGGTGCGGTGTGTTCTTGATATGTCGACTCCCAGCGAGAGCAGATTCTTCCGGTCGACTTCGGATTGTGTGGCAAACAGCGACACATTATTGAGTCCGGCACGCACCAAGGGCAGAATAAAACGGTAACCCCGAGCGGAGCGTGCCGAAAGGCGGACGTTAGCCATCACAACCGGGATACCTTTTTCCTGACAACTGCAGATCATGTTGGGCCAGATTTCGGTTTCCATGAGTATCAGCAGCCGCGGCGAGAAGCGATCGATAAACCGTCGGATGGCGAAAGGGTAGTCATAGGGCGCGAAGCGATGACGAACGTCGCTTCCAAAAGTATCGACAACCTGCCGGGCACCTGTCGGCGTCATCGTGGTGATGACGATATCCAGATGTTTTTTTTCTTCGAGGAGCCGCTGCACCAGCGGGGTTGCCGCATTCACCTCTCCAACGGAAACCGCATGGACCCACAGATCGCAGTGCCGCTCGTCGGCTATGCCGCCACCAAACCGTTCACCGATGCGCCCGCGATAGCCGGGGCTCCTCAAGGCACGCAATCCCAGCCGGATCATCACGACCGGCAGTGCAAGCCATAGCAGCAGGGTATAAAGCCGACGAGCCACTTAGATGACTAGGACAAATCCGGTTGACCCGCCTCGGCCAGCCAGTCGCGCGGCTTGAGAAAATCCTGAACCAGGTGCTCCTCCGGGCTGCCGGGTTGGGCCTGCCAGCCGTAGCGCCAGGCGACGTTGGGCGGCAGGGACATCAGGATGGACTCGATACGCCCCCCGCTTTGCAGTCCAAACAGGGTACCCCGGTCATAGACGAGGTTGAATTCGACATAACGGCCACGGCGGTACAGCTGGAATTCACGGTGTTCGGCGGAAAACGGGGTATTGCAATGTCGGGCAACAATCGGCAGGTAGGCGGGCAGAAAGTGATCGCCGATGCTGCGGGTCAGAGCAAAGGCGTGATCGAAACCCCCCTCGTTGAAGTCATCAAAGAAAAGACCCCCAATGCCGCGCTGTTCATTCCGGTGACGCAGGCAGAAGTAATCATCGCAAGCCGCTTTGAATCTCGGGTAGAGGTCGCCCCCAAAGGGTGAGCAGGCCTTGAGCGCTGTCTGATGCCAGTGAACGGCATCAGCCTCGTCACCGTAGTACGGCGTGAGATCAAAGCCGCCACCGAACCACCATACGGGGCCATCAGGGGTGTCTGCACAGAAGAACCGGACATTCATGTGAGAGGTCGGAACAAAGGGGTTATGCGGATGAACCACCAGCGATACGCCCGTTGCTTCAAATGGACTGCCGCCAAGTTCCGGATGTCGTAGCGAGGCAGCGGCCGGTAACGCGGACCCGTGCACATGGGAAAAGTTGACCCCCGCCTGCTCGAATACCTCGCCGGAACTCAGGATCCGGGTGTGTCCCACCCCATTTTCCTGTTGCCAGGCATCTTCGTCAAAGCCCGCAGCACCACCGTCGGCTTCTTCGAGACCGGCGCAGATACGCACCTGAAGGTCTCTTAAATACCGCGTTACATGTTTAAGGGCTTCCGAGGTGTCCATGTCGTGTTCGCGAGTCACTCGCGTTTCAGCCCCGAAGTGTGATCCCGGTTACCGCATCGGTGATTGTGCTGGGTTCCATGGCAGTGCCGACGCGCTCATCTAGGATCAGGTCAATGTCGTCGCCGAATTCTGCCAGCACCGCCCTGCCCCGGCGCAGCGGCGGGCGGCCTGACCGGTTGGCACTGGTGGATACCAGAGCCATGCGACTGTCACGGCACAGTTCGCGCACCAGGGGAAAGGCGGTCACCCGCACGGCCACCGTGGGATGCCGACCCCGCAACCAGGGGGCAACTTGCGGGCTTGCCGGCAGCAACCAGGTATGCGGCCCGGGCCAGGATGCCAGAGCAGGGGCCAGCAGTTCTGGACGATGCCAATCGATCACCGTACGCAGACGCCCAGGCTGGTCGGCGATGACGATCAGTCCCTGCTGCCAGGGCCGCTGTTTCATCGCGAGTATCCGGCGTACCGCACGTTCGTGGGTCGGGTCGCAGCCCAGCCCAAAGCAGTACTCGGTGGGATAGGCAATCACCCCGCCGTGCTTGAGGCATTCCACCGCGGCCGACCGATTCCTTGTCAGGCGCTTGTCGATTCCAGTGATGCCTGCAGTGCTTGGTTCTTGTCGCGCACGGCCTGCGCATCGGCTTCTCTTTGGCGCGTCAGCCGGGCGGCCAGATCAGTATCCGCGGTAGCCATGATCTGTGCGGCGAGGTAAGCGGCGTTTTTGGCTCCTGCTTTACCGATCGCGACACAGGCGACTGGAATGCCTCCGGGCATCTGGACTGTGGACAGCAGCGCATCCTGACCGTTGAGCGGTCCGCCATCCATGGGGATTCCAATGACCGGCCGAATCGTCAGGGCAGCCACGGTTCCCGCGAGATGGGCCGCAAGGCCGGCTGCGGCAACGAACACCGCGCAGCCGCGCTCGGTGGCATCCTCGACGTAGCGATGGGTGTCCTGAGGGGTCCGGTGGGCAGAGGTAATACGGACTTCCCACGCGATGTCCAGCAGATCCAGGGTATCCAGCGTGTTCTGAACCGTCTTGAGGTCGGAGTCCGAGCCCATGAGGACGGCAACAAAAGGTGTTTTCATAGTTTCTCTTTCTTAAAGTTCTTAAAGGCTAAAGGTCGTTTTCGGATTCTTTGTCAGGCGCATCAGTCGATCATCGGTTCAGGGCCCGCCAGCCGATATCCGGACGCCAATCCGCGCCCTGCCAGTGGATGCTGCCGACGGCGCGGTAGGCCTCCTGCTGGGCGGCGCCTACCGTCGCACCGAGCGCCGTTACGCACAGCACCCGACCCCCGTCGGTGACGATCTGTCCTGCTTCCCGCCGGGTTCCGGCATGGAAGACCTTAATGTTATCCGACCTGACCTGCTGCAGTCCGCTGATTTCGTCCCCACGGGCATACTCCCCGGGATAGCCATCGGCCACCATGACGACACCGAGCGCAAAGCGCGGGTCCCATTCAATGGTGTAGCCATCGAGTTCACCCTCCAGCGCGGCCTGACAGAGCCCGGCAAGGTCGGAGCGCAAGCGCATGAGAATCGGCTGGGTCTCCGGGTCGCCGAAGCGGCAGTTGTACTCAAGCACCCGGGGATTCCCCTGTGCATCGATCATCAGTCCGGCGTACAGAAAACCAAGATAGGGAATACGTTCTTCGACGAGCCCGTGGACGGTGGGATGGATCACTTGGTCCATGATCCGCCGGTGCAGTTCGGCATCCACCCGCGGTGCTGGAGAATAGGCACCCATCCCCCCGGTGTTTGGGCCGCGATCGCCGGCTTCACGTGCCTTATGGTCCTGCGATGTCGCCAGCGGCAGCACCTGGGTTCCCGAGGCCACACAGATAAAACTGATCTCCTCGCCCTCCAGGAAGTCTTCGATGACGAGGCGCCGACCGGCCCCGCCGAAGCGTTGGTCGACAAGGATTTCGTCAACTGCACCAAGCGCCTGCCCGTGGTGCTCGGCCACAATGACGCCCTTGCCTGCCGCCAGTCCATCGGCCTTGAGCACCATGGGAGCGGGGCGGGATTCGATAAATTGACGGGCGGTGTCCGGATCCGTGAACGCCTGCCAGGACGCGGTCGGAATCCCGTGACGGTCAAGAAAGGCTTTGGTAAAGCTTTTCGAACCCTCCAGCTGTGCCGGCCCCGCGCGAGGCCCAAAGCAGGGCAAGCCGGCATCGTCGAAACGGTCAACAATGCCGTTCACGAGTGGTGCCTCCGGTCCGACAACCGTGAGGTCGACCTGATGGGCCTGTGCTGCGCCGATCAGGGCGTCAATATCGTCTGCCGGAATCGGCAGGTTTTCGACACCCGGCTCTGCTGAGGTGCCGGCATTTCCAGGTGCGACGAAGACCTTTTTGACATGACAGGAGCCTGCGAGTTTCCAGGCAAGCGCATGCTCGCGGCCGCCGTTGCCAATAACGAGGACTCGCATGATCAGTGCCGGAAGTGACGCATGCCGGTAAAGACCATCGCGATGCCGTGTTCGTTGGCGGCCTGAATGACCTCATCATCCCGCTGGGACCCACCCGGCTGAATCACTGCCCGGATGCCAGCTTCGGCAGCGGCGTCGATACCGTCGCGAAAAGGGAAAAAGGCATCCGAAGCCATTACCGATCCTGCGACCTCGAGCTTTTCATCCGCCGCCTTGATGCCGGCAATCCGGGCGGAATACACACGGCTCATCTGTCCGGCACCAACGCCAATCGTCCGTAGACCGCAAGCGTAAACAATCGCGTTGGATTTGACGAACTTGGCCACGGTCCAGGCAAACAGCATATCTGCCAACTGTGAAGAACTGGGCTCGCATCGGGAAACGATCTTGAGCGCTTCAGGCGAGATGCGCCCCATGTCCTGATCCTGAACCAGCAGTCCTCCGCCGACCCGCTTGAGGTTCTGCTGGGCAAAGACGTCGGCATCGATGTGAGGCACTTGAAGTGCCCGGATGTTGGGTTTGCCTGCAAGGGCAGTCTTTGCTGTTTCGGTGAACTGCGGCGCCAGAATGACCTCGACAAACTGACGCGCCAGAATCTCGGTGACCGTGTCGCTATCAAGCGGGCGGTTGAAGGCAATGATGCCGCCGAATGCGGATGTGGGGTCGGTCTCATAAGCCCCTTCGTAGGCACCTAAGGGGGTTTGTGCCACCGCGACACCGCAGGGGTTGGCATGCTTGACGATGACACAAGCGGTTTCCTTGAACGCGCTGACGCATTCGAGCGCCGCATCAGCATCGGCAACGTTGTTAAATGAGAGCGCTTTGCCCTGCAGCATGTGGGCACGGGCCAGCGTACCCTCAGCCGGCTCGGTATCATGATAGAAGGCGGCCCGCTGGTGGGGATTCTCGCCGTAGCGCATCGTCTGGTGTTTGTGAAACTGCAGATTGAGCGTTTCAGGAAAGCCGTCGTCTGTATCGGTGGTCAGGTAGTTCGAGATCATGCCGTCGTAGCGGGCGGTATGGCTGAACGCCAACGCTGCGAGCCGTTTACGGGTTGGCTCTGATACCCCGTGGAACTCTTCGATCTCCTGCGCGATAAGATCATAGTCCCCGGTATCGACCAGCACAGTGACCGCCGCGTGATTCTTGGCCGCTGCGCGCAGCATCGACGGGCCGCCAATATCGATGTTTTCTATTGCCTCCTCGCGGGTACAGTCGGGACGGGCCACGGTCTGTGCAAAAGGATAGAGGTTCACCACAACAAGATCGATGGGCTGAATACCGTGAGCCGCCATCTGCGCATCGTCGGTACCACGCCGTCCCAGAAGGCCGCCGTGAATACGCGGATGCAGTGTCTTGACACGCCCGTCCATCATTTCCGGAAATCCGGTGTATTGAGAGACCTCCACCACGCTGATATCGTGATCGCGCAATAGCCCGGCAGTTCCGCCGGTCGACAGGATTTCAACGCCAGCCGTCTCCAGCCGTCTGGCAAGATCAACGATACCGGTTTTGTCCGAGACGCTGATGAGCGCCCGGCGCACGGGCATGTACTCGTTGCTACTCATGGTGTCAGTTACTATAAAAGTTGATGATGGGGTCGTTCGAGCGCACCCGGGGAAGGGTCGCCAAGGCTGCAGCAGGACTCATTTCAATCCGTAGAGACTGAGTTTCTTGCGCAAGGTATTGCGGTTGATACCCAGCATCCGCGCTGCTCTCAACTGGTTGCCGCCGGCGCGCTTCATGACCGCTTCGAGAAGCGGTTTCTCCACTTCAGCGACGACCATCGCGTGCAGATTCTGGGTTTCGACGCCACCGAGATCATTGAAGTAGGCGTCCAGTGAGTGCCGGACACATGCGCTGAGCGGCGGGGTCTTCTCAGGCATCACTTCGTTTCCCGTCTGCGATTTTTTCGAAAAGGGTCCTGACCCAATTCAACTGCATCGACGGGGTCAGTGCCTCGTTGCATCTGCGGTCGAGGAGGCGTCTGGCGTCAAGTTTTTCTGCGTACCACTGTACATGTTTACGGGCCATGCGCACCCCCTGCGCTTCTCCATAGAAATCGTAAAGCGCTTCGAGGTGGTTCAGCACGGTACCGCGTTTATCCATCAGGGAGGGATCTCCCGGATCATGCTGGCGCTCCAGCAGGTGCCTGATGCGGCCCAGCAGCCACGGCTGCCCCTGGGCGGCGCGACCGACCATGACGGCATCTGCCCCGGTCGTGCGTAAAACCTGCAGCGCGGTTTGCGGCGAATCGATATCGCCGTTGGCGATGACTGGGATCGAGACCGACCCCTTGACCCGGGCGATCGTCTCATAATCGATCGGGCCGTGATAGCGGCACTCCCGGCTTCGGCCATGGACACTCAGCGCCTGGATACCGACCTCTTCAGCAATACGGGCGATGGCCGGTGCGTTTCTGGAGTCGCGGTCCCACCCGGTTCGCATCTTCAGCGTGACCGGTACGCTCGATGCTGACACGACGGCTTCGAGGATCCGGCGAACCAGAGGCTCGTCGCGCATCAGGGCCGAACCGACCAGGCGTTTGCAGACTTTCTTGGTCGGACACCCAAGGTTGATATCGATGATGTCAGCGCCGCTCGCGATATTATGGCGGGCCGCATCGGCCATCTGGTGCGGATCGGCGCCGAGCAGCTGAACACTGACGGGTCCCGTCTCGCCGTCATGCGTTGTCCGCTGACGCGATTTGCGGGAGTGTCGCAGTTGGGGCGATGCGCTCACCATTTCGCTGACCGCCAGCGCAGCGCCGAAGCGCCTGGCGAGACGGCGATAGGGCTGGTCACTGACGCCGGCCATGGGCGCGGAGATCACCCTGCCCTGCAGCGCGATTTTGCCTATCGTCAGGCCGGAAGGCGTGCCGTCGATGCAGGCGGTGCCCGGCATGTCAGAACTGTACCGCCCGGGCGGTAAACCCGCTTACGATCTGATCCGACTTCGCCAGGATTAAGGTCACCACGGCATCGCGGCCGCTCTCAAGCATCCGGGTCTCATCGGTCGCCCCGAACTCACGCGGCAGATAAGTCCGGCGACCGACAACCTCACCGGCCGCGTTGTTCAGCGTGATTTCGATTGGGGGGTAGTCCTGCAAAGTGGCGCTGTGATTCAGCAGATGAATGCGCAGCACCAGCGCGTCGGGGCGGTACCGGTGAAGATTCATACTGCTTCGGGTCACACTAACCGCAGGACCCTCTGTGGGCGCCGGCAGCTGGCAGCCGGTATAGCGGCACATCAGCGTGAGCGCCGGTCGCGTCGCTTCCACGCTGGCAACGGCTTCCAGCAGGGGGAATCGAATCTGTGCAAAAAGGACAATGACCGCGAGTACGACGCCAGCCAGCGGCAGGCCCCGGGGCATTGGTCCTGCAGCATGCACCTGACGCCCAGTGACCGACGCAGCGCCTGTTTGCGTTTGCGCGTCGTTGTCGCCGATAACCAGCCTGGGTTCTTTGCGCCCGTAAGGGCCGGATGCCGGGGGAATCTGCGAGAGTTCGGGATATTCCGCTGCGATGCTGTCTGCCCCGAAGGCCGCGACAGGGCTTTGGGCGACTTTCGGCGCGCCCTGATTATGTGGAGCGGGTCCGTGCTTTGTGAGGGCAGGTTCGGGCCGGGAAGGTTCCTGGTCAGCAGGGTGCGCAGGATTGGGGATTTGGTCAACCAGGCTCCAGGCCGCATTAAAAATCCTGTCACAGCCGGTACAGCGCAAAAGACCGGTATTCGTCTGCAGCGCCTCTGGAGTAACAGATTGGACGGCATCGCAGGAACTGCAACGGGTCTGGAACAGGGCGGGTGCGACAGTAGCCATCGGTAAAACTCAACTTGCGATACGCGGTCCGCAAAGACAAGCCCATTCTTCGCGGCGCGATAAAGTGAGATTGTACTGTGCAAAAGACGCTTGTACCCGGGCCGCCTGGGCAACGAGGATGCCGCTCAGAATCAAGATGCCACCGGGGGCAAGATGGTGGTCCAGGGTTGGCGCAAGATCCATGACAGTCCCGGCCAGGATGTTGGCAACCACGATGTCGTATTGTTCGCGGTTGCTCACCTCCTCCGGTTGGCACACCAAGAGTGCGTCAGCTACGCCGTTAAGCGCAGCGTTTTCACGGCTTGCCGAGAGGGCTTTGGGGTCAAGATCGACTCCGGTCGCGGTTGCTGCGCCCAGTCGAAGCGCGGCGACAGCCAGTATGCCGGACCCGCATCCCCAGTCGAGCACCGTCTGCCCTTTCAGCTTCTGGGCATCAAGCTGCGCCAGACAAAGCTGGGTCGTTGCGTGGGTGCCTGTCCCGAACGCAATCCCCGGCGTGATCACGACCTGAACGAGGCCCTTCTCATCGGGTACGCCGTGCCAGGGCGGGCACACCCAAAAATGATCGCTGATGCGTACCGGGGCGAAGGAGGCACGTCCCGAGAGTTCCCAGTCCTCGTCGGCAACATGCTCAACAACAGGTGTTGCGCTGGTCCGGCAGACCGACATGAGGTGGGCTTTCAGAGCTGGGATATCTATCTCCGGGGGATAAAGCCCGGAGATGGTCTGCAAAGGCCAGCGGGGCGCGTCAGGCACGGCGCCGTCAAACTGGGGGGCGTCACCGGCGTCAGTGCGCGTGACTGCCAGGGCCCCGAGCGCCTCCAGCGTCTCCTCGATCCGGCCGGCCGCCTCGAGGGCGACGGTGACCGAGACGCGCCACCAGCGGGTGTGCACCGGGTCTTTCACTGTGGAAAGTCGACGTGGGTCAACTGGACAGTTGTCTTTCGAGGTAATGGATATCCAGGGGTTGGCGCCGGAAAGCGGCGTCGTCGACGATCCGCTGTTGTAGCGGGATGTTGGTGTCGATCCCGTCCACCACCATCTCGCGCAAGGCGCCGCTCATCCGCTGCAGCGCCTGTTCCCGGTTCTCCCCGTGGGTAATGACCTTCGCAATAAGCGAATCATAGTGGGGAGGTACCCGGTAATCGTTGAAGATATGGGAATCAACCCGCACGCCCGGCCCGCCCGGCTGGTGGTAACGGGTGATCTTTCCCGGTGAGGGCATGAAGGTCGCGGCGTTTTCCGCATTAATGCGACATTCCACAGCATGACCCTGAAGGCGGATGTCTTTCTGTGTCACGCTTAGGGGTTCGCCGGCAGCGATCTTGATCTGTTCGCGGACAATATCAATGCCGGTAATCGCCTCAGTAATGGGGTGTTCGACCTGGAGACGGGTGTTCATCTCTATAAAAAAGAATTCACCGTTTTCGTACAGGAATTCAAAGGTGCCGGCACCCCGGTAGCTGATCTGGCGACAGGCATTGGCGCAGCGCTCACCCATTTCGGTGCGCATGTCGTCAGTAATTCCAGGCGCCGGCGCCTCTTCCAGGACTTTCTGGTGGCGTCGCTGCATGGAGCAGTCACGGTCACCGAGAATCACCACTTCTCCCTGTGTGTCAGCGAGCACCTGAAACTCAATGTGGCGCGGTTTTTCGAGATAGCGCTCCATGTATACCGTATCGTTGCCAAAAGCCGCCTGGGCTTCGCTGCGGGTCAATTGCCAGGCATTGAGCAGCGCGGCTTCTGTGTGCACCACCCGCATGCCTTTGCCGCCCCCGCCTGCGGTTGCCTTGATGATGATGGGATAGCCGATATCCGAGGCCACGCGCATGATCTCATCGGCGTCGTCCGGCAGGGGGCCGTTGGAGCCGGGCACACAGGGCACACCTGCCTTACGCATCGCGTCAATCGCGGAAATTTTGTCACCCATGAGGCGGATCGTCTCAGGGGCTGGCCCAACGAAAATGAAGCCGCTTTGCTCTACGTGTTCTGCAAAGTCCGCGTTTTCCGCAAGGAAGCCGTAGCCGGGGTGAATCGCTGTTGCGTCCGTGACCTCTGCGGCGGCAATGACAGCGGGGATATTGAGGTAGCTGCCGGCGGCCGCAGGCGGTCCAATACAGACGGATTCCGATGCCAGGCGCACATATTTGGTGTCGGCATCCGCTTCGGAATGCAAAGCCACGGTGCGGATGCCGAGTTCCCCACAGGCTCTCAGGATCCGCAGCGCGACTTCGCCGCGGTTGGCAATCACGAGTTTGTCGATCATCGGGAGCGAGTCAGCCGTCGTCTTCCTCAATGACGAACAGCGTTTCTCCGTATTCCACCGGATCGCCGCTGTTTTTCAGGATCTTTTTGACCACCCCGTTGGTCTCGGCATCGACATGATTGAAGATCTTCATCGCTTCAATCATGCACAGTGTGTCACCGACACTGACCCGGCTTCCGATCTCAACATAAGGTTTCGAGTCAGGATTGGGCGAGGCGTAAAAAGTGCCCACCATCGGTGAACACACAGCGCCTACTGTATCGGCAGGGTCAGAGGTCACCGTGTCTGCGACGGGAGTTTCCTGCTCCGGGATGTAAGCGGGTGTGACCCCGGCGGGCGCGCTCGGCAAGGAGAGGCCCGCTGCGAGCACCGGCGCGCCGGGTGCTGCCGAACTTCGACTCAAGCGGATAGATTCCTCACCCTCGGTAATCTCGATCTCGCTCAACTGAGACTCCTCAAGCATTTCGATCAGTTTCTTGATTTTGCGAATATCCATGGTGCGTGATCTCAGGTAGGGGCACCGTGAAAACCCAACTGTTCCAGCGCAACATCGACAGCAGCCGCATAGCCCCTGGGTCCGAGGCCGCAGACGACAGCCTGCGCAAGGTCGGAGAAGAAAGACTGCCGCCGGAAGGGTTCCCGAGCATGCACATTAGAAAGATGAACCTCTATGAACGGCAGTCCGACCGCAGCGAGGGCGTCACGCAATGCGACACTGGTATGTGTGAAGGCTGCCGGGTTGATAACAATGAACCGGGTGCCGTCCGTGCCAGAAAGTTGCACACGGCTGACGAGTTCGCTCTCGCTGTTTGACTGGAGCGTCTCAAGCTGGGCGCCAACGGCAGTGCACTGGTTCAGCGCCGAGTGATTAATTTCTTCGAGGGTACAGGTACCGTAGATCCCTGGCTCCCGGGTACCGAGCAGATTCAGGTTGGGGCCGTGTAGCAGCAGAATATCGGGCATGGGACATGTTCCAGATTTTGGAGACATTCTCGCAGTTTAACGATTTTATGTCCAGATTAAGACATTTATACCGTTTTTCGGTGAAGTTATCCGGTTTTCCCGGAAAGATCACGGTCTGCCCTTGCCGTGTTACGTCCCGGTTACAGAAGATCAGCAAGCCAGCGGTCGAGGTCCTTGCTTCGAATCTCTCCGGTCTTTGTGTAGCGCAGCCGCCCTTCCCGATCGAAAACCAGTGTGAAGGGTAGGTGTCCCGGGTTCCCATAGTGTTCCATCAGAGCGAGCGCCTCGGTTTTTCCGACCAGGGAGGTGTAATCGAGGCCGACCTCATCCTCAAAGCGGCGGACAGGATCCGACTCGTCAACCGCGATTCCCACCACCGCGAGGGACCTCTGGTTGAGGGCCTGAGCCGCTATCAGCAGGGGAATCTCTTTTCGGCAGGGTTGACACCAGGTGGCCCAGAAATTGATCAGGACAGTACGCCCCGCCAGCTGCTCTGACGAAAAGGCATCACCGCTGCTTGTGGGAAGCGAAAAGGGCGCCAGTGTCTGTAAGGTCTTTGACGCGGGTTCGGTTTTAGATACAAAGGTCCCAATCGCAAAGAACCCGATGACCGTTGCAACTGCCCCGCCGAGGATCCAGCCGAGCAGTATCCGTGGGCGCGCCAACAGGATTACTCCAGGGAGTTCAGAAGTTCAACCAGAGCATCAGCGCCGATAAAGCCATAGAGCCGCTCTTCCCGGTATTCCCGGCCATCAGCATTCAAGAACAGCATGGCAGGAGGGCCAAAGACGCCATAGCGCTTTTTGATATCTTTGCCTCCGGGGTCGTCCGGATCCGTCACATCCACCTGCAGCAGGCGGTAGTTCCCGAGCGCTGCTGTTACCGCGGAGTCCCGAAAAGTCGTGTTCTCCATCCGAACGCAGTCGGTACACCAGTCTGCGTAAAAGTCGAGGATCACTTTCTCCCCGGAAATCTCTGCCTGCGCAAGTGCCTGGTCGAGCGCCGGAAGCGAATCGATCTGTTCAAAGTGTGAGGCCTTTGTCTCACTCGTCTCGCCGGCAGTCCCAATGAAGCTGCTGAGGGAAACCGGGGTCATGATGCTGCGGTTGCCGGTGAAGCCGCCTATCATCGCAAGAACCCCCCAGACCAGCAAGACGGTACCGAGCCCTTTGAAGAATACCGTCCACCCGGAAGCGTCGGAAGAAAGACTTCGACCCGCGCCAAGAAAAACACCGGTGATGATGAAAAGGGCCGCCCATAACAGGAGCACGGGTACCGCTGGTATGGCGCCCAGCAGGTAGATGGCGACACCCAGCAGCATGACACCAAAGGTCTGTTTGACACGTTCCATCCAAAGTCCGCTGCGTGGAATCAGCCAAGTTGCCCCTGCGCCCGCGACGATCAGAATCACGCCCATGCCAAGCGCCATTGACGACATCAGCGCGGCGCCGACCCACGGATCTGCGTTGAGAATCGCAATACTGAGAACGGAGATCAGCAAAGGAGATACACAGGCACCCACGATGAGTGACGAAACGGCACCCAGGATAAAGACCATCCACGCCGAACCCCCAAGGCCCTGGCTTCCCGTTGCCAGCCTGGATTGCAGCGCCGAGGGCAGTTGAATCTCGTAAAACCCGAACATGGACAGCGCCATCAGCCCAAGGACAAGGGCAATCGCACCGATTGCCCAGATATTCTGGAAGTAAGCCTGCAATTGCTCTCCGGTTGCTCCGGCAACCGCACCGATCACCGCGTAGGTAGCGACCGTTCCCAGCACATAGACGACCGAGAACCCCGTAGCCCGACCCCGACCGGTACCCGACTGGCCGACAATCGTTCCGAGCAGGATGGGAATGAGCGGCAGAACGCACGGGGTGAAACTCAGCAGCAGGCCGGTGCCAAATGCAGCACCGAGGTACCCCAGGAGCGCACCCGTTGAGACAGTTTGGCCCGCTTCTGTCACGGCCGTTTGCGCAGGACTGCTCGCAACCACGGCTTCGCTCGCGACCGCTTCACTGATCAACTGGGGTAGCGCAATGGCCACGGTCTTCTTGACGGGCGGATAACAGATACCCTGCTCGGCGCAGCCCTGGAAATTTGCGATCAGGGTGACCTCATTGGCAGACGGTTCAGGGATGACCGGCAACTGCGCGGCAAAGTCGGTTGGGTAGATGTCAACCTTGCCAAAATAAGGATCGTCCTTGCGTTTGCCCTCGGGGAGGACATGCTCGGCAAGGACAGCTCCCGAAACTGCGACGAAACTCACTTTGTCCCGGTACAGGTAGTAGCCGGGGGCGACGGTAAACTGCGCTGTCAGCATGTCACGCTCGACGGCGCTGATCTTCAGGCCGAAGGCGTCGTCAACATCTAGAAATTCGGGGCCACTGACTGTCACTCCGAGGAGCTCCTGCAGGTCGGCAACACTGTTGACGGCGTTGCTCGCGGGCGGGCGGGTCTCGGCCAGCGCCAGAGTGACCGTGTGGGTAATGGGCGGGTAGCACACGCCCACGGGTTCGTTGCAGCCCTGACCCCGGGCGCTCAGCAGCAGTTCTCCTGAATCCGAAGCGCTGCGCTCAAGCGAGAGTGTGATCCGCGCCACATTTTCGAGAATCTGCATATCACCGAAAAACTCGTCGTGCTTAGGTTTAGCGGACGGGTAATGCACCTTCGTTATCGCAGCGCCGGCGGGATCGGCGTCGAAGCCGAACTTGTCGAGATACATGTAGTACCCCGGTGCGATATCCCAGGTGATTGCAACCTCTTGGGCCGAAATCACCTCCGTCGAAAAGGCAAATGCCTGCTCGGGCGCCAGCAGGTCTTCACCATCCTGGGCGCCCAGCGGCAGCGCTGTGACTGAGAAAAGCAGCGCAGACAGTGCTTTAGCCCATCCTGACACCGATCCCTGGCGAGGCGCGGAAGCGTATGGCGGACAGGTTTTCGGCTTCATGAGGAGTCTATCTGGGGCCATAACCGCTGAGGGGTCTGAGGAGGTGTGACGATTAACTTGAGGCGCTTTCGGCGTGACACCAGCCAACCATTTTCGCACGTTCAGCGGGGGCAGGCCGATAATCAGTTGGCAGTCCTTTCTCGCAAGGGTCATAAGGCTTCGGTAGAATGCGCACCCGTCCGGCGAACACGCCGGCCCGCCCTGTCATGCCGCTGCTATTTCTGACATTCTTGCTGGTTCCCCTGCTGGAAATCTATCTCCTGATCGAGATAGGAAGCCTGATTGGGGCGGTCTGGACCGTTGCCGCGGTTGTGGGCACGGCTGCTCTTGGCGCCGCGCTCGTTCGTCGCCAGGGGCTAGCCGCACTGGCGCGTTTTCGCGCCGCTACCCAGGCCGGAGAATTGCCTGCGCTGACCATCATGGAAGGGCTGGTGCTGCTGGTCGCCGGGGCCTTATTGCTGACGCCAGGGTTCTTTACGGATCTGCTGGGGTTCGTCTGCCTGACACCACAACTGCGCCAGCTGCTGATCAGACGCTGGTTGGCGAGCAGGGTGGTCGCCCCTGCCGGGCGCTCTCCAGACGAGGGGAGGACGGATGTTGTCGAAGGGGAATTTCGGCGCTTAGACGACTGATTTTCAGGGTGACCCTTGACTTTCCCCGGATAAGTCCTATTATTAGCACTCAAATAAGGTGAGTGCTAACGTCCGTTGGTCTCATAATTTCCCTCCATTACTCAAAACTTTAGGAGATAAAGTAGATGAATATTCGACCGCTGCACGACCGTATTGTGGTGCGACGCCTCGACGAAGAGCGCACCAGCGCCGGCGGAATCGTCATTCCCGATTCAGCGACCGAAAAACCCATGACGGGTGAAGTGCTGGCCGTGGGTAACGGCAAGCGTCAGGACAATGGTGAGCGTCTGACCCCCGACGTTAACGTCGGAGACAAGGTGCTGTTCGGTAAGTACTCCGGCACCGAGGTCAAGGTAGAAGGCGAAGAAGTCTTAGTGATGCGTGAAGACGACATCATGGGCGTCATTGAGGGTTGAGGTCAGCGAAGGCTCGCACCTAACCAATACGCAAACAATTTTTTAAAGGAACGAAATAATGTCAGCTAAAGAAGTCAAATTCGGCGAGTCC
>CAYSMI010000019.1:0-16779 GCA_964432165.1 uncultured Acidiferrobacter sp. | reverse complement strand
AAGGGTCTCATTGCCAGCATGCTGCGCTCAGGCGATATTGACGGACGACCGGGCAGCACATTGCTGGTGCCCTCGCCCAGTGGAATCCAGGCAAAGCGACTCCTGCTGGTCGGGGTTGGCGACCAGCCTGATATGGATGATTTTTCCAGCGCCGTGATCGCTGGTGCCCGCCGGCTCTGCGCGACCCGGTCTGTTAGCGCCGTGGTCGCTTTGACCGAGATTGCAGTTTCGGGCACCGATCTGACGACGCGCGCCCGCGTGGCGGCCCAGGCCATTTTGGAGGCGAGTTACCGATTCAATCGGCTGAAGACCGCAAAGGGAAAAGAAGCGGCACGGCGGCAGTGCTCGGTGGCCCGCGTCGGCCTGCTCGGCAGCACCGGACAAAACGACACGGCAATGCGTGCCGGGATTCAGGAGGCCTCCGCAATCGCCAACGGGGTAGCGCTTGCCAAAGACCTTGGCAACCTGCCTGGAAACCTGTGTACACCGAGTTATCTTGCAAGCCAGGCGAGAAAACTCGCCAGAAGTCACAAGTTGAAAGTCGACATTCTGGACGAGGCAAAAATGAAAGCCTTAGGGATGGGTGCACTGCTGTCCGTATCTCGCGGCAGCCGCGAGCCTGCCAGGCTCATCGTCATGGAGTATCAGGGTAGCACGCGCACAGACGCGCCGGTTGTCCTCGTCGGCAAGGGCCTTACCTTCGACGCCGGCGGCATCTCGCTGAAACCTGCGGCCGCAATGGATGAAATGAAATATGACATGTGCGGGGGTGCAAGCGTTTTTGGTGCCATGGTCGCGGCCGCAGAGCTCAAGTTGAAACTGAACGTGGTGGGTATCGTTCCGAGCAGCGAAAACCTGCCCGATGGTGCTGCCAATAAGCCTGGCGACATCGTAACCAGCATGTCCGGCAAGACCATCGAAATTCTCAACACGGATGCAGAGGGAAGGCTGATCCTGTGCGATGCACTGACTTACGCTGAGCGGTACAAACCGGCCGCGATTATCGATATCGCAACGCTGACAGGGGCCTGCGTGGTTGCTCTTGGGCATCCGGCGACAGGCCTGTTCAGCCCTGACGATGATCTTGCCGAGGAACTGCTCGCTAGCGGTGAATCAGCACGTGATCGTGCCTGGAGAATGCCGGTCTGGAATGAGTACCAGAAGCAACTCGACAGCCCGTTTGCTGACATGGCGAACATCGGCGGGCGAACGGCGGGCGCGGTCACCGCAGCCTGCTTTCTGGCGCGGTTTACCAAGAACATGACCTGGGCCCATCTTGATATTGCCGGCACCGCGTGGCATTCGGGTGCGAAGAAGGGCGCCACAGGAAGGCCGGTGCCGATGCTGTCCCGTTTTCTGATTAACCGCGCAGCCCGCTGACCTGCACCGGTTCGATATGGCCTGCCGCGTAGATTTTTATGTCCAGGCCACAGGCGCTCCACAGGGGCACCTGACGCTGGCATGCCGGGTAACCGAAAAGGCATATCAGGCGGGACATCAGATCTATCTGCGATGTCAGGACGAAAATCAGGCGAATCACCTGGATGAACTGCTCTGGACATTTTCGCAAAGCAGTTTCATCCCGCATCAGCTCTCTTCCTCTGGTCAGTCAGATGCTCCTGTGACGATCGGGCATGAGCTTCCGAGTGCCGAGGACGCACAGGTGATTGTCTCCCTGGCTGACGAACCGGTCACAGACTTCGCCGGGTTTGCGCGGGTTGCGGAAATCGTCGGCAACGAGAGTGCGCAGCGCGACTCCGGAAGAAAGCGTTTTCGGTTTTATCGCGATCAAGGTCTTGACCCTGTTACCCATGAGATCCGGTTGTAGGAGTATTCCTCCAAAGTGAGCAAAGAAAAGAATCGCGACAAACTGATACGGGAACTGCAGGACCTCGGAGACCTGATCGCACCTCCGGAGGGCGAGATTCCCGAGGAAGCCTCGCTTGTTGCTGATGACACGTCGCCTGCCGATCTACCGAGCGCCTCAGACGAAAGTACGCCAAATCTTACAGAAGGCGCCCTATCCGCAGGACCTGAGACCGTCGATATGTTCGTTCCCGGTGAAGCCGCATCGGAGCCAGAATCAGGGATCAGCGATGACCCGGCGCCTACAAAACCTGCTGAGAAAGACACAGCAAAAAGCCCGCGAAAGGCCTCATCGCATCCCATCGAAGAACCCGAGGTTTTGGGATCTGGTGCAGACAATGCTCGGGGTTCAGGTGATTATCTTGATGAACTGGTGGACGAACTGGTAGGTACAGTCGAAAAACGGCTGTCCTTGCAGTCCGGCGAATCTCTTCCGGACTCTTTGCGGGACGAACTGGCCCGCGACCTCAGGGATCGGCTCTCTCCATGGTGGAGCGACACCTGATCTCTAAGGGTCCAGAGTCTGCCTTGGGTTCTGAACCTGTTGCCCTATACTCCTGCGGCTTGCATCTGATCCTTTTGTTCCAGTATTGACACACACCACTATGAGTACAGAAGCACTCGGCAAAACCTATGACCCGCACTCCATAGAGCGTTCCCTGTACGAGCGGTGGGAAGCCCAGGGTGCATTCCAGCCTGCCGGGGTAGGGCCCGCCTTTTCCATTGCGATCCCCCCTCCAAATGTCACCGGCAGCCTGCATATGGGGCATGCCTTTCAGGACACCATCATGGATGCCCTGATCCGATACCACCGGATGGCCGGGTGCAGAACCCTGTGGCAAGCGGGAACCGATCATGCCGGTATCGCGACCCAAATGGTCGTCGAACGACAGCTCGACAGAATTGGTAAAACCCGGCATGACCTTGGACGCGACGCATTTATAGACCGGGTGTGGCAGTGGAAACACGAATCCGGCGGCACCATCACGCAGCAGCTGCGCCGCATGGGAGCTTCTCTGGACTGGAGTCGTGAGCGCTTCACCATGGATGAAGACCTGTCCCGGGCGGTTCGGGAAGTCTTTGTCCAGTTGTACGAAGAGGGGCTGATCTACCGGGGGAAAAGACTGGTCAACTGGGATCCGGTTCTGCACACCGCGTTGTCCGATCTTGAGGTCCTGTCCGAGGAAGAAAGCGGCTCGCTATGGCATCTGCGCTATCCCTTGGCGGATGGCAGCAGCCAGGTCATCGTAGCCACCACCCGCCCGGAAACCATGCTGGGTGACACTGCCGTTGCTGTTCACCCGGAGGACGACCGGTACCGTCAACTGGTTGGCAAGCAGATACAGCTACCCCTGACGGATCGGTTAATCCCGATCATTGCCGATGATTACGTTGATCCGGAATTCGGCACCGGCTGTCTGAAAATCACGCCCGCGCATGATTTCAACGACCATGAAGTCGGTCTGCGCCATGAGATGCAGCCAATCAATATCCTTGACCCGAACGCCGCCATTGATCTGCCGGGTTCACCCTATCATGGTCTCGATCGCTATGTTGCGCGGGAGCGGATCGTCGCCGACCTTGAGGTGCTTAGCCTCGTCGAGCGGATCGACGAGCATACGTTAATGGTGCCTCGTGGGGATCGTTCACAGGCTGTCGTGGAGCCCTACCTGACCGACCAGTGGTTCGTGCGGGCCCAACCCCTGGCGGAACCCGCGATCAAGGCTGTTGAGGATGGCGATATCCGCTTTGTCCCGGAAAACTGGAGCCGTACTTATTTTGAGTGGATGCGAAATATCCAGGACTGGTGTATCTCGCGACAGATCTGGTGGGGCCACCGGATTCCGGCCTGGTATGACGACGAAGGAAATATCTTCGTCGGCCGCGATGCCGACGAAGCAAAACAGAAAGCGCTTGAACATCACGGCCGAGCCGTCTCTTTGTATCAGGATGAAGACGTGCTCGATACCTGGTTTTCGTCAGCGCTTTGGCCGTTTTCGACCCTGGGTTGGCCGGAATCCACCGAAGACCTCAGAAGCTTTTACCCCACCAGTGTCCTCGTAACCGGTTTCGACATTATCTTTTTCTGGGTCGCCCGGATGATCATGTTTGGGCTGAAGTTCACTGGTGATGTGCCATTTCACGAAGTGTACGTTCATGGCCTCGTCCGCGATGCCGAAGGACAGAAGATGTCCAAGTCGAAGGGTAACGTGCTGGACCCTCTGGACCTGATAGACGGGATTGAACTGCAGACACTGGTGGAAAAGCGCACCGCAGGGCTGATGCAGCCACAGATGGCCGAGCGCATCGCCAAGATCACACGCCGTCAGTTTCCTGAGGGTATCCCGTCCTTCGGTACTGACGCCTTGCGGTTTACCTTTGCAAGTCTCGCGACGCAGGGACGCGACATCCGCTTTGACCTCGGGCGTATCGAGGGCTTCCGCAACTTCTGCAACAAGCTCTGGAACGCGGCGCGATTCGTGATGATGAATACCGAAACCCTGGCGGGTCATCCTCTTAGGGAATTTGAAACCGGTCCCGCGGAACGCTGGATCATCTCCCGCCTGCACCAGGTAGCCGGGGATGTCAGCAGATCCATGGAGGCGTACCGGCTTGACCAGGTGGTGCAGACCCTGCACGCCTTTACCTGGGACGAGTACTGCAGCTGGTATCTGGAGATCGCAAAAATCCAGCTCTCAGACCCTGATCTTTCCGATGCACGCAAAGACGGCGTGCGCCAGACCCTGGTAAACATACTGGACAGTGCGCTGCGCCTGATCCACCCCGTCATGCCCTTCATCACAGAGGCCTTGTGGCAACAGTTGCAATCGCGTACCACGTGCGAGGGGCAATCCATCATGCATCAAGCCTATCCGCAAATGGATGAGCACCTCATCGATGAAGAAGCCCTTAAGGATCTCGACTGGGTGCGCGAAGTGATCGGCGGCATCCGCAATATCCGCGGCGAGATGAGTATCGAACCCAAGGTGTCCTTCCCGGTCATACTGCAAGGCGGAAATACCCAGGACCAAATCCGCAGTGAATCATTCCGGGGTCTACTGATTGCGCTGGCAAGGCTGGACAGTGTCCGGCACATCTCAAAAGATGAGGAAGAGACCGAAGAGCATGCCACCGCCCTGATTGGAGATATGAAGATCCTGGTCCCGCTGGGGTCCATCATTGACCGTGATGCAGAAATCCAGCGGCTCACCCGGGAAGTAGAAAAACTCAATGCGGATCTAAAACGCTGCCAGAGCAAGCTCTCAAATCCCAAGTTTGTCGATCGGGCACCGGCGGAAGTGGTTGAGAAGGAACAGGGACGGGCCGAGCAGATTACACGGGACCTGGAAGAGCTCAAATCCCGCCAACAGCGCATCGCCCGTCTAAGCTGACCGCTTATTCCCTGCCGGTTCCGGCAGTCCTGCCAACAGACGGCCCGCCAACGCCGTTAACGCAACTGCCGCCGTTTCAACGCGCAGCACCCCGTCGCCCAGATGCAGCATTTCGGATCGGGCGCGGCTCAAGTGTGCACGCTCAGCATCAGAAAAACCCCCTTCCGGCCCTACCACGAGACAGATGGCCCCGGCACTTAAAAGCCGACCCTCAACAACCCTACTATCTGCCGTACCTTGCCTGTCCGCGACCACGTTGACAGCGTCGCTTTCGCCGCATTGATCTATCCAGTCTCTCAATGTGACAGGTGGATGCAGGGAGGGCAGCCATGGCCGGTGGCTCTGCTTACAGGATTCGATGAGAACCCGCTGCCACCGCTCATAGACCTGGGCACGGGCCTGGCTGACGCTTCGATCACACTTAAGGGGAGTGAAATCGGTCATCCCCAACTGGGCAGCCATATCCAGCATCGTCGTCTGACGGTCACCTTTGGGTAAAGCGCTGCACAGATGAATACGGACTGCAGGCGGCGCCTGCCGTTCGTGATCATGGACGGCAAGATGCACCTGTAGTGGCCGCTGGATAACATCCGTGATCCGGCCTTTTGCAATCCGGCCCATCCCATCAAACACGCATACCCGATCATCGGTCCGTAAGCGGCGGGCACGCACGGCATGACTCGCCTCAGAACCTTCCAGGACGACCGCATCGCCGGCGGTCTCAAGATGCGAAACATAAAGCCAGTGCGTCATCGCTATGTTCCGCCTGTCAGATAGACGTCGTAGCGTACTGACCTGCCCTTATGACTGATATCCGGATCACCACCTAAGGGCGGCGCATAACGGGGCCGTTTGACGATTACCCGTCTGCGGGCATGATGGCGGGCAACCCGAAGCAATTCCCCCGCATCGAGATCCTCGCCCGCAAGACGCCGCAGAATCTGCTGGGTCTTGCGGGGTTGGGCACTCTGACGGTCCCGATCCGGGAACATCGGATCAAGAAAAATCACATCAGCCGCTGCTTGTGCTCCAATTTTGTCAATCGCATCACCACACACCACGCGAAGATTGCCCTCTTTCCGCCCAGAGCAAAGATTCGCTGCTGCTTCTTTGAGCATCATCGCCACGATCGTGACTCGCTCAATCGCACACACCTGCTTGCCACGGCGTACAAAATCAAAAGCGTCCGAGCCAAATCCTGCCGTTGCGTCAATGACGGACTGACAGTTTCTTCCCAGCGCCCGGGAAAGGAGGTCCCTTCCCGGGCCAGGATATCGCTTCCCTGCCGAGTCAATGATTAACGTCCGACTGCGCCGCTGCGTATAATCCCGCAGCCCGAGTCCGCTTTGGGAAACTTCGAGCACCAGCCCTGAGGCCGTATCGATATCGCAAAGCTCGTCCAAACCGAGCTGTAAAGAAAGTGCCTTTGCACGGGGAACCGCTTGGGAATCCACCGCTACGATGGACACCGTCTCCCCCGATAATAACGGCGGCTTTTGACTCTTTCCTGACGTTGGGATAAAAACCATGGTCACGCTGATTCTAACGACGGATATTTGACGAGATGGGATTTCTTGACGGCAAACGGGCGTTGATCACCGGGGTTGCATCAAACCGGTCGATCGCATGGGGTATTGCGCAGGCCATGGCCAGAGAGGGCGCCGAACTGGTATTGACCTATGAAAACGACAAGCTCGGCAGCCGCGCGGATAAGTTCGCAGCAGAACTCGGCTTTGACAAGACCATCCGCTGTGACGTCTCACAAGACAGCGATATTGAAGCCCTGCATGAAGCCCTGGCTATGCACTGGGGCCGGCTTGATATTCTGGTGCATTCCATCGCATTCGCTCCGAGAGAGGAACTGGAAGGCATGTTTCTGGACTCGGTAACCCGTGCCGGATTTTCTACCGCCCACGAGATCAGTTCCTACAGCTTCACCGCACTGGCCCGCGCATTACGGCCGATGATGGCGCCCCAGGGGGCGATGCTGACCCTGAGCTATATCGGATCGCAGCGATCCATGCCGGGCTACAACGTCATGGGTCTCGCCAAAGCGAGTCTGGAGGCAAATGTCCGCTACCTGGCGCAATCTCTCGGAGCCGAAGGGATCCGGGTCAATGGCATCTCTGCCGGCCCGATCAAAACGCTGGCAGCATCAGGAATCAAGGGGCTCAAGCAGATGCTGAACTTCTACGAGGCGACGGCTCCTCTGGGACGCGGGGTCACTATCGAAGAAGTGGGCAACACTGCGGCATTCCTGTGCTCCGATCTGGCATCCGGGATCACAGGGGAAATCACCTACGTCGATGGCGGCTTTAACACCGTAGGTATCAGCCCGAACATTGCTGAAGGATCCTGATCCTCAAAGATCACGGAACATCGAATCCTAGAGGTTTTCGTCAAACACCTCGACGTTGGCGGCAGAACGCAGGGCGCGAGTTGCGCCAGTGTACAGTTCCTCCCCGACCCGGGCGCTGATCAGTGCCATGATCTGCTCACGCTCCTCAGGTGTGATCTGCGAGGGGTCTCCCGGCACGACCTCCTCCAGCCGGAATACCGAATAACGTGAGCCATCCAGTCGGGTGCCGCCGTAGCCTGCCTGCCCCGAGACCGGTGCAGGCGCCGAGTAGACGGCACGCGCAACGTTCTCGTCATCGGGATCAGAAATGTCCTCCGCATCTTCCGGAAGCCGGTATACCGGCAAACCGGCGTCGTCCAGTACCGCCGCCCATTGCGCTCCCGAACGCAGGCTGTCAATCATCTGCTGAGCAGCGGCCTCCTGAGCTGCCAGAGCCGCCTGAACAGCAAGATCATCAGCAATAGCCTCGCGGACCTCTTCGAAATCCCGCTGGCGCTGTTCACGATGATCGGCGTAGTGCACGGCGACTAGCGTATCGCTGTCAATCTCGATCATTTCACTGTTCATCCGGTCTACCCGGACCTCGTCACTGAACGCCGCCTCGCGGACAAAGGCGTGCGCCGCAATGCCTTCACCCGCACTGAGAGAGAACCAGCCGGTTCGTTGGATCGGGATACCCAGAAAATCAGACGTCGCCTCGAGCGAACCGGGCTGCTCAAAAACCATATTCTGAAAGTCTTCGGCCATGACCATAAACTCTCCCTCGGCCCATTCGCGGGACAATAGCACCGTAATTTCATTCTGAACTTCGGCAAACGGGCTGACTACGCTTTCGCGCAGGTCGGTCAGTTTGATCACGTGCCAGCCATACTCGGTACGGACCGGGTCGCTGATCTGTCCCAGGTCGAGCGCAAATACGGCGGCCTCGAATGCAGGCGTCATGGTGCCCGGCCGGATAATGCCAAGATCTCCCCCGCGCCCAGCCGACCCCGGATCACTGGAATACTTGCGTGCAAGTTCGCCGAAATCCTGTCCGTCTCGTGCCTTGACAACCAACGCTGCAGCTTCATCCCGTGCCTGCTCAACCACCTCTTCGGCCGCGTCCGCCGGCACACCGATCAGGATATGGCTCGCAGAACGACTTCCCGGCTGGGTAAACCGGTCGGTGTTGTCATCGTAATAAGCCTGCTCCGCGTCCGCGGTAATCACAGCCTGCGTCGCCAGCGCGTCAACCGAAAGCGCGAGGTAGTCGACCTGCATCTGCGGAGGCTGGACATAACGATCGAGATGCTTTTCGTACTCATCGCGCACCGCACCCTCTGCGACCCTGACGGTATCAAGATACGGCTGAAGGTCCAGAACGCTGTATTGCGCGCGACGCTGCTGCATCAACAACCGGATCGCACGGTCGGTCAT
Organism: uncultured Acidiferrobacter sp.; assembly: GCA_964432165.1. Classification (GTDB taxonomy): domain Bacteria; phylum Pseudomonadota; class Gammaproteobacteria; order Arenicellales; family UBA868; genus UBA868. The sequence goes on along the minus strand of CAYSMI010000019.1, from coordinate 7,746 downwards.
TGCAGGGATCACCAGCGATGTTGCTCTCAGGCCAAACCGCAACTGATCTACCGCACCCTGCTGGCGCTGCTGCCGCTCGAAACCCTCAACGGTGAGACCCGCGTTCTGTAGCAGCATTTCGTATCGCGCCGGATCAAAGCGACCCTCGGACTGAAATGCCGCAAAAGTGGCAATACGGTTCGACAGCTGCTCGTTGGTAATCCGATAGCCTCTGTCGGCGAGATATTCCGCCTGCAACTGGCTGTCGATCAGGGACTCGAGCGCCTGGAGCTTAAACGTCTTGCTGGCAAAGAATTCTGCATCGATGTTGCGGCCCATCATCTGAACGAGAGAGCGGCGCTGTTCGGAGAGGGCCTGCTGATAAATCGACTCCTCAACCTCGACGCCATTTACGGATGCAACAGAAATCTTAGACGCGCCTTCAAAGTAAGAATTAATTCCCCATAGCGCGAAGGGTATCGAAATGAGGATCACCAGAGCCCAGGCAATCCAGCCAGAAGCGCGTTCCTTGATAGCGGTTAACATAATTGTTCAGGTGGGTGAGATTTTGCGGCGCTTATCAGTGCTCTAATTGAGGGTGAGTCTCCCAGACTTTACCCCAGCCAAGACAACTTCTTCCCCGTTGCCGGAAACATTCCGGCACCGCTGATAAGAAGTGGCGGAGCGGACGGGACTCGAACCCGCGACCACCGGCGTGACAGGCCGGTATTCTAACCAACTGAACTACCGCTCCAAAAGTGATCCACGTCCGCCGGCGCGAACGAGCCTCCTAGCCTTGGTGGGTGCTGCAGGGTTCGAACCTGCGACCTTCGCCTTGTAAGGGCGACGCTCTCCCAACTGAGCTAAGCACCCGGGGGGCGCGCTAGTTTACGGCATCCTTCAGGCCTTTTCCAGCCTTGAACTTCGGAGCCCTCGAAGGTGCAATCGCAATACTCTCTCCTGTGCGTGGATTGCGTCCCACCCGACCGGCGCGCTCACTGACAGAAAATATACCAAAGCCCACCAGGGATACGCTGTCACCCCGCGTCAACGCCTCTGTAATCACATCCAGAACGGACTCGACCGCAGGCCCCGCCTGACTCTTGCCCAACCCCGTCTTGGCTGCAACCGCATCAATGAGGTCAGCTTTGTTCATACCCTGTTCCTCCCTTTGCCGTGTAACTCACTTTGAAACCCTTCGCACTCGGTTCCGCAATACGGTGAACCGCACGTGCCTTAGAACGCAAGTGCAAAGCCTGTACTCAAAGCGGTTATACCAACTGCCGGGAAAGTGTCAATTAGCACCGGGTGAATGCGGTCTTAACCCTTTGCCCAAGACTTGATAATCGGCACGAAGAACAAGGTCTATTACCCTGAATAAAAGGGGTTCACTACGCACGACTGTATCCAGGAGCAACATCCCATCCCGCTCCTCGGGGGTTTTGGACTGACTGTCGGTTAGTGCGCGCGGGCCGGGGTCTTGGTCGGACTTTTTTCCACTTCGGCAGAAACGGGTACGCCTTCTTCTCCTGCGACCGTGATGTCCGGAAGATTTTCCAGCGCAACCGCGATCACTTCATCAATCCAGCGTACAGGGATAATCTCGAGGCCACTTTTGATATTGCCGGGAATCTCCACGAGATCTTTTTCATTTTCCTTGGGGATAAGGACGGTCGCAATACCGCCGCGATGTGCCGCTAGCAGTTTTTCCTTGAGGCCTCCAATGGGTAGCACTTCACCGCGCAACGTGATCTCACCGGTCATGGCCACATCCGCCCGCGCCGCGATTCGAGTAATTGCCGAAATCACAGCGGTGCACATCCCGATTCCGGCGCTCGGTCCATCCTTCGGCGTCGCGCCCTCGGGAACGTGGATATGAATATCCTTATTCTGGAAAAAGTCGACGTCGATACCATACTGCGCCGATCGGGTCCGTACCACCGACATCGCCGCCTGAATAGATTCCTGCATGACATCCCCGAGCTTGCCGGTAAAACTGTGCTTGCCTTTTCCCGGCATGACCGCCGCTTCAATCGTCAGCAGTTCGCCACCAACTTCTGTCCAGGCGAGCCCCGTGACCTGGCCGATCCGGTTTCCTTCTTCTGCCCGCCCGTAGCGGTGCCGACGAACGCCAAGGTATTTGTTGAGATTGCGTGATGAGACCTGCGCACGGGTCCGGGACATATCGAGCAAGAGTTCCTTCGCTACTTTGCGGCAGATCTTCGCTATCTCGCGGTCGAGACCACGCACCCCGGCCTCCCGGGTGTAGTAACGAACAATATCAATCAGCGCCTGGCGGTTAATGCTGATCTCCTGGTCCTTCAGGCCGTTGTTGCGCTTTTGCTTATCGACCAGATACTTCGTTGCGATGTTGATTTTTTCATCCTCGGTGTAACCCGAGATCCGGATCACCTCCATCCGATCCAGCAACGGCCCTGGGATATTCAGCGTATTCGCTGTAGCGACGAACATGACCTCGGAAAGATCGTAGTCGACCTCAAGATAATGATCCCCAAACCTGTGATTCTGTTCGGGGTCGAGGACCTCCAGCAACGCGGAGGACGGGTCTCCCCGAAAATCCATCGACATCTTGTCGACTTCATCGAGCATGAACAGGGGATTACGCGTTCCTGTCCGGGCCATGTTCTGGACGATCTTTCCTGGCAAAGAGCCAATATAGGTTCGTCGGTGCCCCCTGATTTCCGCCTCATCGCGCACTCCGCCGAGTGACATACGTACAAACTTGCGATTGGTCGCGCGCGCGATCGATTCGCCCAAGGACGTCTTGCCGACCCCGGGTGGCCCGACCAGACACAAAATGGGGCCTTTGACCTTGTTGATGCGCTGTTGCACCGCAAGGTATTCGAGAATACGTTCCTTCACCTTGTCGAGGCCGTAGTGATCCGCTTCCAGCACGGCTTCTGCTTTGGCAAGATCTTTCAGAACCCGACTTCTTTTTTTCCAGGGCACCTGCACCAGCCACTCGACGTAATTACGCACCACCGTGGCTTCCGCGGACATCGGCGACATCATGCGCAATTTCTTGAGTTCGGACTCAGCCTTCTCCCGGGCCTCTTTGGGCATACCCGCTTCTTCGACCTTTTGCTGAAGCTCCTCCATTTCGTTAGGAGCATCATCCATCTCACCGAGTTCTTTCTGAATGGCCTTCATCTGCTCATTCAGGTAATACTCGCGCTGACTCTTTTCCATCTGCTTTTTCACGCGGCCGCGCAGGCGTTTTTCCACCTGGAGCAGATCAATCTCGGACTCCATGATCCCCAGGATATGTTCGAGGCGCTCGCCGACATCTCCCAGTTCCAGTATTTTCTGTTTCTCATCGTTGCGCAGCGTGAGGTGCGCAGCAATCGTATCGGCCATCCGGCCGGGGTCTTCAATACCGCTCAGGGAGGTAAGCACTTCCGGCGGTATCTTTGAGTTCAGCTTGACGTACTGCTCAAACTCGGAGGTGACCGTACGCATCAGGACCTCGCCCTCGCGCTCATCGAATTCACCCTCGGCAATGGGCGCTGCATCCACCACAAAGCTGTCTTCAGTCTCCACGTAGTTCACGATCCCCGCACGGGAGACGCCCTCGACCAGTACCTTGACCGTCCCGTCGGGCAGTTTCAGCAACTGCAGAATGTTGGCGACCGTGCCGATACCGAAAATGTTTTCAGGCGCTGGATCGTCATCCGCAGCGTCGTGCTGAGCCGCCAGAAAAATCTGCTTACCCGACTGAACAGCTTCTTCCAGCGCGTTGATGGATTTTTCGCGGCCCACGAACAGCGGGAGAACCATGTGCGGGAAAACCACCACGTCCCGCAAAGGCAGCATCTGGTAGCGGGTTCTGGGAGTTATGTCTTCGCTGGATTGTTCGTCGCTCATATTTTTGTCCATCACATCAATTCAAAATGACATCGGCCCTGGCTTTCCAGGCCTGCAACTACATTAAGCCTGTGTGGAGTAAGTGTGAGGGCGCTTCACCCGTATTTCAAGGAGCGGCCTGTAACGGCCCGTTCGAGCCGAAAATACGGTGGTCAGGAGGACTGGCTGGAGACGTTGCGAGGCGCTTCTTCGTACATAAAGAGCGGCTGAGCCCCCGAATCGATGACGTTCGCGTCAACCGTAACCCTTGAAACGTTGTCCATCGAGGGCAGCTCGAACATGGTCTCCAGCAGGGCTTTTTCGAGGATAGACCTCAGTCCTCGTGCACCGGTCTTTCTCGCGAGCGCCCGTTTGGCAATAGCCCGGAGGGTGTCTTCCCGGATTTCGAGATCCACGCCTTCCAGTTCGAAAAGTTTCTGGTACTGCTTGACGAGTGAGTTTTTGGGCTCTGTGAGAATCGTCACCAGGGCTTCTTCATCGAGCTCTTCGAGAGTCGCAATAACCGGCATGCGGCCAACAAACTCAGGGATAAGGCCGTACTTGATCAGGTCTTCGGGTTCGAGATCATTAAGAAACTCGCTGACCCGACCGTCTTCTGTTTTGCTCTTAATATCGGCACCGAACCCGATGCCGGACTTTTCCGACCGCTCCTGGATCACCTTTTCGAGTCCTGCGAATGCACCGCCACAGATGAACAGGACGTTACGGGTATCCACCTGGAGAAATTCCTGCTGGGGGTGCTTGCGCCCTCCCTGTGGCGGGACCGACGCGATCGTTCCTTCGATCAGTTTGAGCAGTGCCTGCTGAACTCCCTCACCGGAGACATCACGCGTGATCGAGGGGTTGTCCGCTTTTCGGGAGATCTTATCGATCTCATCGATATAGACGATTCCGACCTGAGCTTTCTCCACATCGTAATCACATTTTTGCAGCAGCTTCTGAATGATATTTTCGACGTCCTCCCCAACGTACCCCGCCTCGGTGAGCGTCGTCGCGTCGGCAATCGTAAATGGCACGTTGAGTTCATGCGCCAACGTTTCCGCCAACAGCGTCTTTCCCGAGCCGGTGGGCCCGATCATCAGGATATTGCTTTTGGAGATATCGACATCGGCGGAAGTGCCTTTGGCGTCTTCGTGCTCGATACGTTTGTAGTGGTTGTAGACGGCGACAGAGAGGACCTTTTTCGCTTCTGACTGACCAATGACATAGTCGTCAAGCCGTTCACAGATTTCCCGGGGCGTTGGGTAGTGTGGGCCTGAGGCTTCCGAACTGTCGGCCTCCTCCGCTTCTTCACGGATGATCTCATTACACAACTCGACGCATTCGTCGCAGACGAATACCGAGGGGCCGGCGATCAGTTTTCGAACTTCGTGCTGACTCTTGCCGCAAAAAGAGCAGTACAGCAGCTTATCGCCTTTCTTGTCTTCGTCGCCGTCGGCCATATTTCTACGCGCCTCTCAGAGTGAAATACCAGACTGAAACTGGTTTTATCCCGTTTCTTATGGTCTAACGATGCAAGGTTTGGAAAAAAATTGCAAGTGTTCCGCTGTAGTCAGGATAATCTGTCGGGATTATTCGTCCTCGCGGCTTTTCAGTACGCGATCCACAATGCCGTACTCAACCGCTTCATGCTCGTCCATGAAATTGTCCCGCTCCGTATCGGCACTGACCGTTTCCACATCCCGCCCGGTATGAGAAGCCAGCACCTGATTGAGTCTTTCGCGCAGCCTCAGGATCTCGCGGGCCTGGATATCGACATCCGTGGCCTGTCCCTGAAATCCACCCCAGGGCTGGTGAATCATGATTCTCGAGTGTGGCAGGGTGAAGCGCTTGCCCGGTGCCCCGCCCGCCAGTATCACCGCACCCATGCTGGCGGCCTGGCCGATACATACGGTACTGATGCTCGGCCTGACAAACTGCATGGTGTCATAGATAGCCATGCCCGCATTGACCGCGCCGCCGGGAGAATTGATGTAAAGGTGAATGTCTTTATCGGGATTCTCCGACTCTAGGAAAAGCAGTTGTGCCACGATCAGGTTGGCCATATGGTCTTCAACCGGACCCACCATGAACACCACCCGCTCCTTAAGCAGGCGCGAGTAGATATCATAAGCCCGCTCACCCCGACCCGTGGTTTCAATAACCATGGGTACCAGTCCGAGATTCTGTACCTTTGCGAGTTCAGCGTTCCCAGCATTATTTGTCATGTCTTCTTTCCGCTCACCATTGGGTTTATTCGGTATCGCCGCTTGTGTCCTGGGCTACTGTAGCAGGAGGCTGTGGACGCATGAACTCTTCAAAACTCACGGTCGTGTCATTTACCTTGGCCTCTTCAAGCAGCGCCTCAATTGCCTGCTCTTCCACGATCACTGACTCTATCTGGGCGAGGCGATTCTTGTCTTCGTAATACCAACGGACAAACTGGTCGGGGTCACTATAGCTTGAACCCATCTCGACGACACGCTCGCGGACCCGGTCTGGATCCGGTTTGATCTCGAGACGTTTCACCACCCCATGCATCGCCAGACCCAGTCGCACCCGCCGGTATGATTCATCCAGGTAATTTGCCCGGTCAATGGGAGCATCGTGGGGCAGACCCTGCTGCTCCAGCTGCTGGCGCACGGCCATGATGGCCCGGTTAATTTCCTCATCGACGAGCGCTGAGGGAACTTCGAATTCATTATCGCGCATCAGGGCCTCGAGCACCGCTTGCCGAACCTGTGCACGGGCGCGCTGATCACGCTCGCGCTCAAGGCTGGTACGGATTTCCTGTCGGAACGCTGCCTCTGAACCATCCTCAACACCAAAGGTCCGGATAAAGTCTTCGTTGATCTCAGGCACTTCAGGTGCCCCAACCTCTTTGACGCTGATCGCGAACTCGGCGCCCTTGCCTGCGACCTGGGCGCCCGGATAATCCTCGGGAAAAGTCAGTTGTACAGTCAGGTCTTCCCCGGCGCGTGCGCCAGTGATGCCCGATTCAAACTCAGCCAGTAGCGCGCCCTTTCCCAACACTACCGGGTAGTCTTTGGCCTCACCACCTTCAAAGGCCTCGCCATCGACACGGCCTTCAAAATCAATCACCACCCGGTCACCGGTCTCTGCGGCCTTGTCGACAGGTTCGAAACTGGTTCGCTGCTCGCGCAAGGTTTCAATAGTGCGATCAATATCGGCATCGACAACCTCACACTGCTGGCGACCAATAGGCAGGTCACGAATATCGGTTCGGGGGACCTCGGGGAAGACCTCGAAATTGGCGATGAATTCAAGATCCTCGCCACGGGCGAGATGCTTCGGCTCGATCGCGGGCGGCCCTGCCGCATCGAGCGACTCCCCATTAATCGCTTCAAGATAACTTGCGCTGATGATCTCGTCTGCGGCTTCCGCCAGGGCCTGGTTGGCGAAGCGTGACTCGATCACTTTCATCGGAATCTTGCCCGGCCGGAATCCGGGAATCTTTGCGGTTCGGGCCAAGCGTTTAAGCCGCGCGGCGACCGCACCGTCGAGTTGTTCGGCGGGCACCTTGACAGTCATTCTCCGGCCGATGGCGCCGGTCGTTTCAATGGATACGTCCATAGTTCAGTCTACCTTGTCCTTATTTCCCTGGATTTGCCTGACTCTACTCCTTAGCAACACCTGCCCGACCCGATTATCCCCGGTCGCGTGGGGCCGGGGAGGTTGGTGCGAAAGGGGAGACTCGAACTCCCACGGGTTGCCCCACTGGCACCTAAAGCCAGCGCGTCTGCCAATTCCGCCACTTTCGCGCCCGGTTCCTCAATAGGGTGAACCTCGATCTCCAGACCCGCGGAGTCCCGACTTCCCTGATGTTATGGTGGGCCGTGCAGGGATCGAACCTGCGACCCGCTGATTAAGAGTCAGCTGCTC
>CAYSMI010000018.1:10755-17054 GCA_964432165.1 uncultured Acidiferrobacter sp. | reverse complement strand
ATGACGTCTGAGCCGGTAGAGGTGCCGACTCCTGAGAGTGAGGAGAAGACCCAGTTGGAACTCGCCAACGCGTATCTCGAAATGGGTGATCCTGCCGCAGCCCGGGAGATTCTTACCGCCCTTTGTGCATCGGAGGATCCGACGATCGCAAGACGTGCCGAGGAACTGCTCGGTAATATCAGCCGCTGACCCAATCCAGTTCAGCGCAGAATCCCAAAGCAGGCCTAGTTCCGAGTCCCTTCGGCCAGTATTTTCACCAGGGATAACACGTTTTCGAGTAACTCGGGCCTGGCAGCGCCGGTGTCGTCCAGATTCTTCTCGATTTCGCGAATAATCGCAGACCCAACCACCGCGCCATCGGCGACTTCGACGGTGTCACGGACCTGATCAGGTGTATTGATGCCAAAGCCTACTGCAATGGGAAGGTCCGTATGCGAGCGCAGTCTGGCTGCAGCATCCCCAACGGTGGAAACGGCCGCTGAACGTGTTCCGGTTATCCCGGCAATGGAAACGTAGTAGACAAAGCCGCTGGAATTTTTGAGTACAGTTTTCAGACGCTTTTCATCAGAGGTGGGTGTCACGAGGCGGACCCAATGCAGACCTGCCGTACGGGCGGGGTCACACAACTCATCGTCCTCTTCCGGTGGGAGGTCCACCAGGATCAGGCCGTCCACGCCGGATTCGACCGCATCAGTAACGAAACGGGCGGTTCCGTACTGATAGATGGGATTGAAGTAGCCCATCAGGATTACCGGTGTTTGATCGTTGGACCGGCGAAATCCTGCAACCATGTCCAGTGTCTTGCGCAATGATGCCCCATTCGCCAGGGCGCGGAGACTTGCGGCCTGAATCGCTGGGCCATCCGCCATTGGATCGGAAAACGGCATCCCCAGTTCAATAATATCCGCGCCTGAATCCGGAAGGCGTTCCATGAGATTCTGGCTGGTCTCAAGATCAGGATCGCCTGCGGTAATGAAGGTGACGAGACCCCCGCGATCCTCGTCGGAGAGGCGCTTGAAGGCGAGACCCACACGATCGCCCCGGCTCATATTTCGATCCCCAGAGCGTCCGCTACCGTGAAAATATCCTTGTCGCCCCGGCCGCACAGATTCATCACAATGATCTTGTCCTTCTCCATCTCAGGCGCGATTTTGGCCACGTGGGCCAAGGCATGCGCAGGTTCAAGGGCCGGGATGATACCCTCGGTCCGGCAGCACAGTTGAAATGCCTCAAGCGCTTCCGAATCCGTCACGGACACATAATCTACCCGGCCATGATCATGGAGCCAGGCGTGCTCTGGACCAATTCCGGGGTAATCGAGTCCGGCAGAAATGGAATGGGCGTCGATGATCTGGCCATCTTCATTTTGCAGAAGATAGGTACGGTTCCCGTGAAGGACGCCCGGGCGTCCCCCCGTCAACGAGGCAGCGTGCTGTTCGGTTTGCAGTCCCAGGCCGCCGGCTTCTACACCGATGATGCCGACTGGATCGTCCAGAAACGGATGAAACAATCCCATCGCGTTTGACCCACCCCCAATGCAGGCGACGAGCGTGTCGGGAAGCCGCCCTTCAGCCTGTTCGATTTGCTGTTTCGCTTCTCGCCCGATCACGCTTTGAAAATCCCGTACCATCGCTGGGTAGGGGTGCGGACCGGCAACGGTGCCGATAATGTAGAAGGTGTCTTCAACGTTGGCGACCCAGTCACGCAAGGCCTCGTTCATGGCGTCTTTGAGTGTGCCAGTACCGCTGGTAACCGGGACGACCTCAGCGCCAAGCAGTTTCATGCGGAAGACATTGGGCGCCTGGCGCTCGATATCGGTTGCACCCATATAGACCACGCACGGCAGGTCGAACAAGGCGCAGACCGTTGCAGCAGCAACGCCATGCTGACCCGCGCCCGTTTCGGCAATGATGCGTGACTTTCCCATGCGTTTGGCCAACAGGATCTGGCCCAGGGTGTTGTTGATCTTGTGGGAGCCGGTATGGTTCAGTTCATCGCGCTTGAAGTAAATTTTGGCTCCGCCGAGGGATTCGGTGAGGCTGCTGGCGAAATAGAGTGGGCTGGGCCGGCCGGTGTAGTGAGCCGCGAAGTAGTCAAAATCACGCTGGAAGTCTGGAGACTGGCGGGCCGCGTCATAAGCACTCTCCAAGTCGAGAATGAGGGGCATGAGCGTTTCGGCAACAAAACGGCCGCCGAATATACCGAAGTGGCCCCGTTCGTCCGGGCCGCTTCGATAGGATTCAAGGGGCTCGGCAGGGGTGGTGGGAGGTGTCATGGATTTCGCCTTTATCTCCTTGTTAGGTGTGCCTGGGGCCAAACCGCGAGGAGGCCGCCAACCGCCAGACCACTTGGAATCCGGCAAATGTAAAATCTGGAACTTCTTCTCACAGATTCTACAACACGGTATTCAGTGGCTTTCGCGTATACAGTTGATGAACCCGCCGGGCCCGCACAGCAGCGACGTTGCGCAATTGGTGTTGAATATGACGGGAGCCGCTTCCATGGCTGGCAGGTTCAGTCAGGCGTCAAAACCATACAGCAGTTGCTGGAGGAAGCGTTGAGTTCGGTGGCGGCCCAACCGGTACGCGTGGTAACAGCCGGGCGTACAGATACCGGGGTGCACGCAAGCGGGCAGGTTGCCCATTTTGATAGCACGGCAGTCCGGCAGCCGCTGAACTGGGTAAGAGGCGCCAATACCTTATTACCCGAAGGACTGGCGCTGACCTGGGCCAAACCGGTTGACCCGGAGTTTCATGCCCGGTTCAGCGCGCTCTCAAGAAGGTATCGGTATGTCTTGTTCTGTCGGGATGTGCGGCCGACATACCTGGCACAGCGTGTCACCTGGACCTATGAGGATCTTGATGTAGCACGCATGCGAGCCGGCGCGGTCTATCTGACCGGCCGGCACGATTTCTCGGCCTATCGGTCAAGCGGATGTCAGTCCAAGCAACCGGTTCGGGAAGTCCACGAGATCACTATCGAAAGGAAAGACGCGTGGATCTGGATTGATGTTGAAGCGAATGGTTTTTTGCAGCACATGGTGCGCAACATTACGGGGGTGCTGACAGCCATCGGCACGGGTGCCAGGCCTGCTATCTGGGCAAAAGAGGTCTTGGAAAGCCGTGATCGTGCAATGGGGGGCGTCACGGCGCTGCCGGATGGCCTGTACCTGAGCGCCATCAGATATCCCGAGCATTTTCAAATCCCGCCGCCGCCAGCGGCATGCAGATACTGGGGATAATCCTGCCGATCGGGCAAGCGGTAAAATACACGGGTGCGAACCCGAATCAAAGTATGCGGAATCACTCGGCCAGAGGATGCGGCCGTTGCGGTTGCAGCTGGCGCTGATGCAATCGGATTGATCTTTTTTCCGGGAAGCCGACGTGCGGTCGACCTCGCCCAGGCGACTTCGGTGGCGAAGGAGGTTCCACCCCTGGTAGACCTCGTCGGCGTATTTGTTGATCCGGGAGAGCCGGATGTCGCCAGCATCTTGGACAGCGTGCCGTTAACGGCTCTGCAGTTTCATGGTTCTGAGCCGGTAGCTAAATGCGAACGTTATGGCCTCCCTTATATCAAAGCGATCAGGATGATGGAGGAGGTTGATCCGGCGCAACTGCCGGGAAAGTATCCGAGCGCAGGCGCATTCCTTCTGGACACCTATCACGGGGATGCGCATGGAGGCACGGGGGTTTCCTTTGATTGGGGCCGGGCAAGGATCACGCTTCCAGTGCCCGTCATACTCGCCGGGGGATTGCATTCAGGGAATGTCGGTGAGGCGTTGGGGCAATGCGGAGCTTGGGCAGTTGATGTCAGTACGGGTGTTGAGTTTGAGCCGGGCCGGAAAAGTCCCGACAAGATCCGGGCATTCTGCGAAGCCGTTACGGCGTGGGACATGCAGGCGTCCCGGGCGACGGAGGGAGCGCAAACCCAATGAGCTGGTTTGACAGGCTGATTCCGCCCAAGATCAAAGGCGCGGCCTCCGCGGCGACACGTCGTGGCGTACCGCAGGGTTTGTGGCGCAAATGTGATGACTGCAGCGCCGTACTGTACGGTGCCGATCTTGACCGCGGGATGCAGATGTGTCCCAAGTGCGGCCACCATATGCGCCTCGGTGCACGGGCGCGGCTCAGCGGGTTCTTCGATGAGGGCAGGTTCGATGAGATTGGAGCGAGCCTTCGGGCGGTAGACGTACTGAACTTTCGTGATTCAAAGCGTTATCGCGACCGGTTGTCTGACGCAGGCAAAACCAGCCTTGAGCCGGAGGCATTGATCGCGGGACGCGGCACAGTCGGAGAGATTCCCGTTACCGCGGTGGCCTTTGAGTTCGGTTTCATGGGCGGCTCGATGGGGTCTGTCGTCGGTGAGAAGTTCACGCGGGGCGTAGAGGATGCGGTGCAGCAGCATAATCCGTTTGTCTGCTTTAGCGCGAGTGGCGGCGCCCGGATGCAGGAAGGACTGTTTTCCCTAATGCAAATGGCCAAGACTACCGTAGCACTGAAAAATCTCAGCAACGCCGGGCTGCCTTTCATTTCCGTCCTGACTGATCCGACGATGGGAGGGGTATCGGCGAGTCTTGCTATGCTGGGAGATCTCATCATCGCGGAACCCCGCGCGGTCATCGGCTTTGCGGGCCCCCGGGTCATTGAGCAGACTGTGCGCGAAACCCTGCCAGAAGGCTTTCAGCAGTCCGAGTTTCTCCTCGAGCATGGAGCGATCGATATGGTCGTGCCGCGCAACGCGCTGCGGGAGGTGATTGCGGATGCGTTGGAGACTTTGGGCTTCGGCCCGGTGCAGACTGTAGGGGCAGAACTGCTCTTTCCCGGGGAAGAACCGCTGTCGGAAAAAGACGTCGACCCACTCTGACGTTATGCAGGCACAGTCCGATCGGACGCTGAGCGATTGGCTCGCCTATATTCAATCCGTACACCCACGGACGATTGATCTTAGCCTTGACCGACCCCGACGGGTGATGCACCAGTTGAGACCGGTACGTCCAGCAATCGTAATCTCGGTCGCAGGAACCAACGGAAAGGGCTCAACGGCTGCGATGCTTGATGCGGTCTATCGCGCAGCCGGCTACCGGGTCGGCACCTACACCTCGCCGCACCTGGTCCAATACGGCGAACGGGTGCGGATTAACGGTAGGGACGCTCGTGAGGACAAGCTGTGCCACGCGTTTGGCAGGGTCGACCAGGCACGCGGGATGATTCCGCTGACCTACTTCGAATTCGGAACCCTTGCGGCATTGGATATTTTCTCGGATTCAAACCTCGATATTTGGATTCTCGAGGTCGGCATGGGCGGGCGCCTAGATGCCGTCAATATTCTGGATCCGGATCTGGCAGTGATCACGTCGGTGAGCATGGACCATGAGGCATGGTTGGGTGATTCGCGCGACGCGATCGGGAAAGAAAAAGCCGGAATTCTGCGTTTTAAAGGGCGGTCTGTGATTTCGGATCCCTCTCCACCAGCAACGCTGCTCTTGCGCCTCGAAGCGCTTGATTGTCAAGTGCGGTTGATCAATCGTGATTATCGAATACGCAACGTCGGCAAGGGTCGCTGGTCGTATACGGCCGACGGGCATCTATGGCCGGGCCGTTCGGTCATGAGTTGCTGTGAGATTGACGCTACCAGCCCTGTCTGGGCACAAAATGTTGCCGGGGTCCTCGCGTCCTTGCGTAGCCTCAACGATCTTGTCCCGGTAGACGCTAGTCACTTGGAGGTGCTTCAGAGATTTTCGGTCCCGGCGCGACAGCAGCGTTGTCCCGGTTCCGTCACAACCTGGTTTGATGTTGCGCACAATTTGCAGGCGGTATCCGCTTTGGCGGAACAACTGCAAGCGGAGTGCGTACAGGGCACAACCCGCGCAGTATTCTCAATGCTTCAGGACAAGGACATCGCGGGGACGATCGAGGTAATGAAAGGCTGTGTTGACAGTTGGTATCTGGCGGAACTGGAGGGCCCACGGGCGTTGGGTATTAGTGAACTGCGCGCTTCGCTGTCGGGAGTCGAGGTTGCCGATCTGAGCACGTCGACGGCTCCCCGGGCCGTCTATCGCGCCGCGCTCGAGGACAGTCAACCGGGAGACCGTATCGTCGTTTTCGGCTCGTTCTATCTGGTGGGTGATATACTTGATTGGGAATCTAAAAGGACGCTTGGATAAATGGATGCACCGGCGGAGCCTCCGTTTAATCTGAAACACCGGGCCACCGGTGCGCTGATCCTGCTGGCGATCCCGATCATTCTGTTGCCCTGGCTCCTGGGTGGCCGGCCGGTTTCAACAGGGTCTTCGCCCGAGC
>CAYSMI010000018.1:0-10655 GCA_964432165.1 uncultured Acidiferrobacter sp. | reverse complement strand
CTCGTTGCTAACGGCATGACCCCGCAACAGGAACACATTGAGATCAATGGCAGAAGCGCTGTTCGCATTTACCTTGGTCCATTTCAGGATCTGGTCGCCGCAGAGCGCGAGAGCGGCAAAGCGATGCTCGTCACAGGAGAGCCCGCGTTTGTAGTGGAATTGCGATGAACCCTCCCACACAGAGAGAACCCGGAAACCTCTGGAATGGATGACCTATCCGGCACCGCCTGGCCTGGCGCATTGGACCTCATTATCGGGGCGACGATCGCGCTCTCGCTGGGTTTTGGTGTGGTTCGAGGACTGCTCCGAGAGGTCTTTTCGCTGATTTCGTGGGTCACCGCATTCTGGCTTGCCTATCTTTATGGATCCACCGTCGCGCAGCGAATTGACCCGGTGCTACAGAGTCCGCCGTTGTCTGAGGCAGCTGGTGCGGTGCTGGTCTTCATCATAGTACTCGTCGGTCTTTTACTGCTGGCGAGTCTCATCAGGCGGATCTTTCATGCAACCGGCCTCACCGGGATGGATCGGGCGTTCGGCGCGTTGTTTGGTACCGTGCGTGCTCTGGCCATCATCACTGCATTTTTGGTTCTCGCGCGATCGACCGCTGCCCTGGAACAGGATTGGTACAATGCGTCGTTACTGGTCCCGTACTTCGACCCCGTGGTGGATCTGGTCTCGCGCAAGCTCACCCAACCGTTGATGGAGACCATCGGCGCTCAGGCACTTGATTCAGGTGTACTGGGCGTTGGAGGCGCCACAGACTAATGCGCTGAGGAGAATATAGGAACATGTGTGGTGTTGTCGGCATCGTCGGATGCGGTCCGGTTAATCAGCAGATCTATGATGCGCTGACAGTGGTCCAACACCGTGGGCAGGACGCCGCCGGGATCATGACCTGCGACGGAAGAAGGGTGTTTCTCAGAAAGGACGGTGGACTGGTCCGGGATGTTTTTGACGCCCGGCACATGTTTCAGTTGGAAGGAAATATGGGATTGGGGCACGTCCGGTACCCCACCGCGGGCGGAGATAATCGGTCCGAAGCTCAACCGTTCTACGTGAACTCTCCCTTTGGTCTCGCACTGGGCCATAACGGCAACCTGGTCAATGCCCATGAACTCAGTCTGGAGCTTTTCCAGGACGACCTTCGTCAGATCAACACCGGCTCGGATTCAGAGGTTCTGCTTAACGTATTTGCGCATGAACTCATGGAGTCTGTCCGGAATAAAAAAGGCGTACTGCAGACTCAGGATATTTTCGAGGCAGTGGAGCGCTTGCACCGCCGCTGCCGCGGTGCCTATGCAGTAGTCGCGATGATCGTGGGCTATGGGCTGGTGGCGTTTCGTGATCCTCATGGTATCCGTCCGCTCGTTATGGGTGAACGTATTGATTCCTCGGGGCATTCCGTCATGATCGCCTCGGAGAGTGTGGCGCTTGACGTTCTCGGGTATCGCCGTTCGGGCGATGTAGCGCCCGGAGAAGCCGTATTCGTAAAGACCGACGGGACTATAGAGCGACAGGTTTGTGCAACAGAGACTGAACTCGCGCCATGCCTTTTCGAATACGTCTATCTGGCAAGGCCGGACTCGATTATGGACGATGTTGCTGTCTATAAGAGTCGACTGCGGATGGGGGAAAAGTTGGCCGAACAGATGCTTAAGGTATGGCCTGATCACGATATTGATGTCGTCATTCCGATTCCCGACACCAGTCGCACTTCAGCACTGCAGTTGGCAAATGTTGCCGGCCTGAAATACCGTGAAGGCTTTATCAAGAACCGTTACATCGGGCGCACCTTCATCATGCCGGGTCAGGCAGAGCGGCAGAAGTCCGTACGACAAAAATTGAATGCGATCGATCTCGAGTTCAGGGGTAAAAACGTACTGCTCGTCGATGACTCGATTGTCAGAGGAACAACATCGAAACAGATCATTCAAATGGCCCGGGAGGCCGGTGCAAAGAAAGTGTATTTTGCATCAGCAGCGCCACCCGTACGTTACGCCAATGTTTATGGAATCGACATGCCCTCACGCTCCGAACTGGTCGCCAATGGGCGGTCGGAAGAGGAGATCGGAAAATTTATCGGCGCTGATCGACTGCTGTACCAGCATCTGGGGGATCTGATTGACGCTGTTCGGGAAGGTAATCCACGGATCAGCCAGGTTGACGCTTCGTGTTTCGACGGCAGTTACGTCACCGGTAATGTCAGCGAGGATTTTCTGCAAAGCCTTGCGGGGGAGCGAAGCGATCAGGCAAAGCAGCGAAGTGCCGAGGCGCTGGATGTAGCGGAGATCAGCGCCTACCATTAGTGTCGCCCCGAAACGCCAGTCGTTTACGGGTGTCGCCAAACTGCAGTTCGAGGCCGGTCTCGCTTAATCGAATCCAACTGGGTCCGGGAGCCCAGTCTCCGAGGACGATCCGGTAGCAGCCATCTGCTGACCCGATTTCGTGGACCGCCGGACGGTGTGTATGTCCGTGTATCAGCATACGGACGCGATGGGCCCGCATGACCTCATCGACCGCCCTCGAATTGACGTCCATGATCTGAGACGTCTTAGCGGCCTTGCTGTCCTCGCTGTGGTATCGCGCGAGTTTTGCCATGGCATCTCGTTCTACCACGGACTTTTCCAGAAAGCCCTTTTTCCACGACGGTGTGCGTACCATCGTTCTGAATTGCTGGTGGGCAACATCGTCCGTGCAGAGACTATCGCCATGCATCAGCAGAATCCGCTCCGCGCCGACGTTCAGGATATGTTCGTCCGCAATGAGGTTCATACCGCAGCGGTCGGCAAAAGATTTTCCAAGAAGAAAATCCCGATTGCCGGTTAGAAAATTCAGTTGCACGCCACGGTCCGAGATCGAGGAAAGCAAGCGTTCTGCTTGCAGGTGACCCAGGAACTCGACGGCATCGTCTCCCAGCCAATACTCGAACAGGTCACCGAGGATATAGAGTTCATCACCGGACTCAAGTTGCGCCGCATACTGGCGAAACTGGTCGAGCAGGGCCGGATCATCAGCGCTCAGGTGAAGGTCTGATATCAGTTGAATCACAGTTGTTGTACAGCCGAGTCGGTCGTGAAAGGTACGCCGATCCGCGATCTGAGTTGGAGAAGGCGCCGCATTTCGTTACCATTCGCCCCCCGCTACCCGGGCTGGTCACAATGGCAATCCGAATTTACAACAGTTTGACGCGAAAGAAAGAGGTTTTTCAGCCCCTGAAACCGGACCATGTTGGAATGTATGTTTGCGGGATGACAGTCTACGACTACTGCCATCTGGGACATGCGAGGGTTTTGGTGGTCTTCGATATGGTTGTTCGGGTTTTACGGGCCTGGGGATATAAGGTCGAATACATACGCAACATTACCGATATCGATGACAAGATCATTGCACGTGCGGCAGAGCTCTCGGAGCCTTTCGAAGATCTTACAGAGCGGTTTATTGACGCGATGCATGAGGATGAGAGGATTCTTAATGTGGCGCCTCCGGATAAAGAGCCCCGTGCAACGGGCCATATCACTGAGATTATTTCGATGACGCGCGAGCTCGAGGAGCAGGGTCTCGCTTATCAGGGAAATAATGGGGACGTCTACTTCCGGGTTCGTGAATTCCCAAACTATGGTCAGCTGTCCGGTCGTTCACTTGATGAAATGAAGGTGGGGGCCCGTGTTGACAAGGATGAAGCCAAAGATGACCCCCTGGACTTTGTTTTGTGGAAACACGCGAAACCGGGTGAGCCCCAGTGGTCCTCCCCCTGGGGTGACGGTAGGCCCGGCTGGCACATTGAGTGTTCAGCCATGTCGACCCAATGCTTGGGGGACCAATTCGACATTCACGGGGGCGGGATGGATCTTCGCTTTCCTCATCACGAGAATGAGATTGCGCAAACTGAAGGCGCCACAGGAAAGAAGTTTGTGAACACCTGGATGCATAACGGTTTCGTGCAGATTGATGAAGAGAAAATGTCGAAATCACTGGGTAATTTTTTTACAATTCGTGACATTGTCAGCAAGGATGTTGACCAGGCTCGGGCAGGGGAGACCATCCGCTTCTTGATCCTGTTGAGCCATTATCGGAGCCCCTTGAATTTCTCGGACGCTGTTCTTGATCAGGCACGGATTGGTCTGGAGCGGCTCTATTTGGCACTCTTTAAGGTCGGGGAGGGGGGCGCGCAATCGCAGGCGGAATCTCTGCCCGGTGTTCACGATTATGTTCAGGAATTCGATGCGGCGCTTGAGGATGATTTCAATACGCCTTCGGCGATTGCTGTTTTATTTGACATCGTAAAGGGTATTAACCGGTCGCTTGAAACAGGGCAAGCCGAAACTGCATGCGCTTTGAGTGAGCAGTTGAAAATGCTGGGCGGCAGATTGGGGCTGCTCTATCAGGATCCGGGCGCCATGCTCGGTGCAGGAGGGACTCTTGCCCAGTCCTCGAACGACGACGGGGATGAGGAAAAGCGGGTCATCGAGACGCTGATTGAAAGTCGCAACCAGGCGCGTCAGGAGAAAGATTTCGAAAAGTCGGATGACATCAGAGCGAAGCTTGAGACGTTGGGGGTGATCCTCGAAGATCGACCCGATGGGAGCACGTTCTGGAGACGGCGCTGAATTTACATCCAGTAGCCGATCTGTATATACTTTCGCGTTTGATTCCCGTCAGGCCTTTGGGAATCGTAATCACCCAACCCTTATCGAGGTTTGCTAATGGAGCTGACCGGCGCACAGATCGTCGTTCAAAGCCTTAAAGATGAAGGCGTCGAGTTGGTCTTCGGATATCCCGGAGGCGCAGCACTTCATATTTATGACGCCTTTTATAGTCAAGAAGATGTGCGGCATATCCTGGTGCGCCACGAACAGGCGGCGACCCACGCAGCCGATGGCTACGCCCGGGCCACTGGGAAAACCGGGGTCGTTCTGGTGACTTCAGGTCCTGGCGTCACAAACGCTGTGACGGGTATTGCGACCGCCTATATGGATTCAATTCCCTTGGTTGTGCTGACCGGGCAGGTTCCAACACACCTGATCGGCGACGATGCCTTTCAGGAAGTCGATACCGTCGGAATCACCCGACCCTGCGTCAAACACAATTTCCTTGTGAGGGATGTTGGGAGTCTTGCCGAGACAATCAAGAAAGCCTTTTTTATTGCTAATTCCGGCCGGCCCGGGCCGGTGGTGGTAGATATACCGAAAGACGTTACGGCACAGACCATCACGTACAGTTACCCCGAGACTGTCCGGATCCGCTCATACGCTCCAGTTCGCAAGGCGCACTCAAAGCAGATCTCCCGAGCAGCTAAGCTTTTGCTTAATGCGCGTAGGCCCATCATTTACACCGGTGGCGGTGTCGTGCTTTCAGGAGCAGCCAGGCAACTGACGACACTGGTGGAGCGGCTCGGCCACCCCTGCACCAACACCCTGATGGGCCTTGGCGCTTTGGCATCCGACCATCCACGTTTTTTAGGGATGTTGGGAATGCACGGCACTTACGAGGCGAACATGGCAATGTACGAATGCGACGTCATGCTGGCTGTGGGAGCCCGGTTCGACGATCGGGTGACAGGCGACCTCAAGAAGTTTTCGCCGAACGCTAAAATTATCCACATCGATATCGATCCCTCCTCCATTGGTAAAAACGTTCAGGTAGAAGTGCCGATCGTTGGCGATGCCGCTGCCGCCCTGGAGCAGCTTCTCGATGCCCTTGACCACAGCAGCGCGGCACAGGATGAAGAAAGCCTGTCGAAGTGGTGGGACCAGATCGAATCCTGGCGAAGCCAGGATTCACTGGGCTACGACGCAAGCGACGAGGTTATCAAGCCGCAATTTGTGGTTCAGAAACTGCACGAGGTGACATTAGGAGATGCTTTTGTAACCTCGGATGTCGGCCAGCACCAGATGTGGGCAGCTCAGTATTACGGCTTCAACAAACCTCGCCAATGGATCAACTCCGGCGGTCTCGGGACGATGGGTTTCGGTCTTCCCGCTGCCATGGGGGTGCAACTCGCGCACCCGGAAGCAGCAGTCGCCTGCGTCACGGGAGAGGCCAGCATTATCATGTGTATCCAGGAGTTGTCGACCTGCAAGCAGTACGACCTGCCGATCAAGATCGTCAATCTCAATAATCGCTATATGGGCATGGTGCGGCAATGGCAGGAATTCTTTTATGACCGCCGGTATTCCCACTCCTATATGGATTCACTTCCGGATTTCGTGGATCTCGCCTCCAGTTTCGGACATACCGGGATTCGGGTGGAAAAGCCCGGGGATGTTGAAGGCGCATTACGTGACGCCTTCGCCCAGAAGGATCGACTTGTCTTCCTGGATTTCGTCACCGACCAGACAGAGAACGTCTATCCGATGATTGCAGCCGGCGCGGGGCATAATGAGATGGTTCTAAAGCCATTGCCCGACGGCTCTGCCCCAGCGAAAAGGGAACTGGCCTGAGCAATGCGGCGAATACTCTCCCTGCTGGTTGAAAATGAGCCCGGAGCGCTGTCGCGTATTGCGGGTTTGTTCTCGGCACGCGGGTATAACATCGAGTCCCTCACGGTAGCGCCGACGGACGACGACTCGCTCTCCAGAATGACCATCGTTACACATGGCTCAGAGCAGATCATCGAGCAGATCACCAAACAGCTCAACAAACTGATCGACGTGGTTCGACTGATGGACCTGACCGAAGGACGGCACATCGAACGGGAACTGCTCTTGCTAAAAGTAGCGGCCCAAGGTGCCGAGCGGGAAGAGATCAAGCGGTTGGTCGATATTTTCCGGGGCCGGATCATCGATGTTGATGGCGAAGCCTATACGATTGAACTCACCGGACCCGGAGACAAACTAAACGCCTTCCTGGGTACGATGCCGCCGGCGGATATCCTGGAAGTCGTCCGATCGGGCGTCTCGGGAATTGCCCGCGGAGAACGGGCGCTACGCCTTTAGTTTCTCAGACACGGAATTTACAGAGCCCCTAATCGGCGCCTATCCGGCGCGTTGGAGTAACCACTATGAAAGTCTATTATGATGACGATGCCGACCTTGGCATCATTTCGGCAAAGACCGTGGCCGTGATCGGTTATGGCTCGCAAGGTCATGCCCATGCGAACAATCTGCGCGACAGTGGGGTGGATGTTGTCGTTGGCTTGAGAGAGGACTCCTCCTCCCGGGACAAGGCGGTGAATTCCGGCCTTCGCGTTGACACGGTCGCCGATGCTGTGGCCGCGGCAGATGTCGTGATGATGCTCGTGCCGGATGAGCTGGCCGCGGATCTGTACGAAAGTTCGGTGGCACCGAATTTGAAACCGGGTTCGGCGCTGGCATTTGCCCATGGGTTCAATGTGCACTTCGGCTTCATCGAGCCGGATAGTTCTGTTGATGTCATTATGATTGCGCCCAAAGGGCCGGGTCACCTGGTACGGTCAACCTACACGGAAGGCGGCGGTGTCCCGTGCCTGATAGCAATCGAGCAAGATGCGAGTGGTGTTGCACGGGATACCGCGTTGTCATACGCGAGTGCCATCGGCGGGGGAAGGGCTGGAGTTATCGAGACCACTTATAAGGAAGAAACCGAGACAGATCTCTTTGGCGAACAGACGGTCCTCTGTGGCGGACTGACTTCTCTGATTCAGGCTGGCTTCGAAACCCTGGTCGAAGCGGGATATGCACCGGAAATGGCGTATTTCGAGTGCCTGCATGAGACCAAGTTGATTGTGGACCTGATCTACGAGGGTGGGATTGCCAATATGCGGTATTCGATCTCAAACACGGCGGAGTACGGGGATGTGACCCGTGGGCCCAGGGTGATTACCCCGGAGGTCAAGGCGCAGATGAAAAAGATTCTGAGCGAAATTCAGTCCGGCGAGTTTGCTCGCGAGTGGATGGAAGAAAGCCGTTCTGGCGGTGCCAACTTCCAGGGACTGCGTCAGAAAGGGCGGGAGCATCAGATTGAGGCTGTGGGGGAAGGGCTCAGGGCAATGATGCCATGGATTCAGAAGGGCAAACTGGTCGACAAATCACGCAACTAGTGACGGATTGTGTCTGAGCATTCCTCAGAGGGTTGCAGTCGCCCGTGACCTATCCCCTTATTGCCCGCGAGGGCTGGAGCAGAATCCTGCTGGCCTTTGGACTTGCTGGCGCTGTGCACGCGGTTGCCGGCTTGTGGGTTGCGCTCCCATTCTGGATTTTGTGCCTTCTGGTACTGCAGTTCTTTCGGGACCCACCGCGATCTGTTCCTGATCTGGCAGGGGGTGTGGTAGCGCCCGCTCATGGTCGGGTCGTCGGTATCCAGCCGGATCAAGACCCCTTTTCCGGTGCACCGGTGACCCGCATCAGTATCTTCATGAATATTTTTTCGGTACATTCGAACCGGATCCCGGTGACAGGCCGCGTCGTTGAACGGCAGTATCATCAGGGCCAGTTCCTCAATGCTGCACTTGAAAAAGCCTCTATCAAAAACGAACACTGTGCGATCCAGATCGAGACCGAAGAGGATCATCGCGTCAGTTGCGTGCAGATCGCGGGGTGGGTCGCACGCAGAATCCTGACATACGTGGAGGTCGGTGATTTGGTCGAACGCGGTGAGCGGTACGGGTTTATTCGTTTCGGTTCCCGCGTTGACGTCTACCTGCCCTCTGATTTTGAGGTCGTTGCAAAGGCCGGAAAGTGGGTGATGTCCGGAAGTGATATTATTGCGCGGTTGAGACCGCTGCCGGAATAGGATGTCCAGAATTCACAGAGTTGCCCCATTGGAGCATCGCGATAAACCGCCCAAGGGCATTTACATTCTGCCGAACCTGTTTACGACGGCAAGTCTATTCGCGGCCTTCTACGCGATTATTCAATCCACCATCGGAAACTTTTCAAACGCGGCTATCGCGGTCATCGTAGCGGCTGTCCTTGATTCGCTGGACGGACGGGTTGCCCGGATGACGAATACCGCGAGCGACTTTGGAAAGGAATACGACTCACTGGTCGATCTTGTCGCGTTTGGACTGGCGCCGGCCTTGATTCTGTTTGAGTGGGGCCTGCAGGCGCTTGGAAAGAGTGGATGGTTAGTGGCATTTACCTATGTTGCCACGACGGCACTGCGTCTCGCCCGCTTTAACACGCAGGAGAGTCCCAACAAACGCTATTTTCAGGGACTCCCGTGTCCGGCCGCGGCTGTGCTGCTCGCCGCCGCTGTGTGGACAGCGGAGAGTTATCTCTTGTCCGGCTCTGCCTATCAGATCACCGGCTTCGTGCTGATGGCGCTCCTGGCTTTTGCAATGGTGAGCGGAATGCCTTATCGAAGTTTTAAAGACCTCGATCTGAAACACCGGGTTCCGTTCGTCGCCGTGCTGGCGCTGGTCCTGGTCTTTGTGCTGGTTTCCTTCGATCCCCCAGCGGTGCTCTTTGCCATGTTCAGCGCTTATGCCATTTCGGGCGCGGTCGGCTGGTTCTGGCTTCGCAGGGAGGGGCAGCATGTTTTTCAGGTAGCTGATGAGGCGTCAGAACAAACGCCTGCTACTTCCGCAGAGCGACGGGCATCGGGACAATCGGGAGACTGATCTCCGCCCGGAACGTCCAGAGCCAGAGGTTTTTGCCTGACCTTCCGTCCGGCGGTATACTCGCCGGCATGGCGAGACGTCACACTCTTTCTGAGCCGCGCTCCGGTCACATTCCGCCCGGAACCCAGGCCGCGCAGATTCGTCGCGGACTGCTGCGCCTGCCGGCGCAATAATTTCTTAATTTCCCCACTACTACCATCCTACCTTGACCAGTCCCTCGCAGGACGGAAAGGTTGATTTCATGAAGTCTTGATTCGCGGAGAACAAGCATGAACGATCGGCTTTACATATTTGATACCACTTTGCGTGACGGTGAGCAGAGTCCCGGGGCATCTATGACGGCAGCTGAGAAGCTCCGAATCGCACGTCAGCTCGAGAAAATGCGGGTGGATGTCATTGAAGCAGGTTTTCCGGCGGCCAGCGTTGGAGACTCTGACGCCGTCCGGATGGTCGCAAAAGAGATTTCCGACAGCCGTATTTGCGCTCTCGCCAGGGCCAATCCCGGCGATGTTGCCAAGGCGGCAGAGGCTGTTAAGGATGCGAATGCCCCAAGAATTCATACATTCATCGCAACCTCTCCTATCCATATGCAGGCGAAACTCAGGATGTCGCCCGAGGACGTCCTTGAAAAGGCGGTGCAGGCTGTTCGCCAGGCACGTGATTCGGTTGACGATGTCGAGTTCTCGGCAGAGGATGCCGGGCGCTCCGAGGAAGACTTTCTTTGCAGGGTGTTTGAAGCCGTGATTGACGCGGGCGCTCAGACCGTGAATATCCCCGATACCGTAGGTTACACGATGCCGCGTCAGTTTGGAGAGATGTTCACGAGATTGATGCATCGTATTCCGAACGCTGACAAAGCGGTGTTCTCGGTCCACTGTCACAATGATCTTGGCGTTGCGGTCGCAAATTCACTCGCGGCTGTACAGAGTGGCGCACGACAGGTGGAGTGCACGATCAACGGCCTAGGGGAACGGGCGGGTAACGCGTCGCTGGAAGAGGTGGTGATGGCTGTTCGCACGAGGCAGGATGTTTTCCCATGCGACACAGCGATTGATACCACCCAGATCCTTCCGGCAAGCCGGATGGTGGCGAGCGTCACCGGATTTCCGGTGCAGCC
>CAYSMI010000017.1:12678-18315 GCA_964432165.1 uncultured Acidiferrobacter sp. | reverse complement strand
TAAAGACTGTGGGTTCCGTCCTTGGCAGGGAGTGACCCAGAGACCACGACCGAGCCGGCAGGCACTTTTCCGTATGTAATTTCTCCTGTGGCGCGGTTTAGTATCCGGGTGCTTTGCCCGATATAAACGCCCATCGAAAGCACCGAACCCCGTTCAATAATCACACCCTCAACTACCTCGCTTCGGGCCCCGATAAAACAGTCATCTTCAATAATCGTGGGGGAGGCCTGCAGGGGCTCGAGAACGCCGCCAATACCGACGCCCCCTGAAAGGTGTACGTTTTTGCCAATCTGCGCACAGGATCCTACCGTCGCCCAAGTATCGACCATGGTTCCATCGTCGACATAAGCGCCAATATTGACGTAGCTCGGCATCAGAACGACGCGTTGCCCAAGGTACACGCCGCGTCGGACCATCGCGGGAGGTACCACCCGGTATCCGCCTGACTCAAACTGCGCGCGGCTGAAATTGGCAAACTTGCCGGGCACTTTGTCAAAGTAACGTGTGTCGCCACTGTCGATGATCTGGCTCTCCTGAAGCATAAAGGACAGCAGGACCGCCTTTTTTACCCACTGGTGAACGACCCATTGACTGTCACCGGGTTCGGCGACCCGCAGGGTTCCCCCATCGAGTTGTGTCATGACATCTTCGACCGCTTCCCGTAACCCAGGCATCCCGGTCACAGCCGGGTCGGATCGTTGTTCAAACGCAGATTCAATGATTTCTTGAGTTATGCTCATGGAGGCTTCCGGTTTCGATGCACCCTGAAGGACTACCGTCAACTAGGGCAATGCCGAGCGGATCTGTTCTTCGACACAGGCGCGTTGTGACGGGTCCGTTACGGGCATCCCATCGCGGTCGGTGACATAGAAGATATCTTCCGCCCGTGCGCCAAAGGTGCCGACTTTCGCATTGACCAGCCGTATTTTGCAGGAAAGCAATGCCTTTGCAACCTGCAGGAGTAGTCCGGGTCGATCCTGGGCGATCACTTCCATGACTGTGACGCTCTCCCCGATTTCAGAATCAGAGAAACGGACGGTCGTATCAATCGGGAAGTGCCTCAGCGCCCGGGGAACCAGAGTTCTCCTTGCCGGCGAGTCCCGTTCGGTGGAGAGCAAGTGCTTACGTAGGCGCTCAATGACCCGGCCCAGTTCGAATGCCCGCGTTCCCTCATGCTCTGCGGCCAGAACGACAAACACCATGATGACAAGATTGGAGGCAAGCCTGTGTACCCGGGCGTCGACAATATTCATATTGAACCGATCGAGACCCGCGGTCACCCGGCAGAGGAGGTCCTCGGAGTCCGGGCTGCAGATGAGAAACCGTGCGGTCCCGGAGTCGATGTCAAGACGAAGATCGACCAATGGAAAGTCTGCGGCACTTCGTTCGAGCAGCAGGGTCGCATGCCATGCCAGAGATTCGGGAACGTTGCGCAGAAAATAATCTTGGTCAAATTGTTCCCATAGGCCACTCACGACGTCGCCGCGCGCATGGCCCATAATCTGTAACGTCTCCTGCTGGACGTCCCGGATCTTGTCCTCAACCTGAAGGGGTTGGCCTTTACCCCGTCGAAGCGCGCGACTGGTCTCGTGATACAGATCGCTCAGGAGTTTTCCTTTCCAGTCGTTCCAGACTTTCGGACTGGTGCCGCGCATGTCGGCCACGGTCAGGAGATAGAGATTGTCCAGTCGTTCCTGGTCACCAACCTGGGAGGCGAATTGGTCGATAATCTCGGGGTCGGAAATGTCCTGGCGCTGCGCGACCCAGGACATCAAAAGATGCGTTTTGACCAGCCAGGCCACGAAATTGGCATCGTAGTCACTGAGGTCGTGTGATCGGCAGAATCGGACCGCATCCCGCTGGCCCAGCGTCGAATGGTCACCGCCGCGTCCCTTTGCGATATCGTGGAAAAGGGCGGCCAGATAGAGCCGGTGTTTCTTGAAAAGCGCCTGCATCAGGATACTGCACTCCGGCAGTTCATTGTCGTGCTCGGGTATATCCATCCTTCTGAGATTCCTCACAACGAAAAGAAGGTGTGCATCGACCGTGTAGACATGGAAGAGATCATGCTGCATTTGTCCGACGATCTTTCCAAAAGCCGGGAGATAGGCACCAAGGACTCCATAAGCATCCATTTTTCGAAGTGCCCGCGTCTGCCCGGACCTGGATTTCAGAATCTCCATGAACAGTGATCGGCACCGGATATCCTTCCGGAAAGCGCTGTCCATGAGTTTCAGATTGGCCCGGATCAGTCGAACCGTGTTACCCCTGAAGCCCCTGACCCCCGATTCCTGAGTCAGGAGCAGAAAAGCTTCAATGAGCGCAAACGGCTGCTGGGTGAAGACATCCGGATGGGAAACTTCAAGCATTCCATCAACGGTCCGGAAACGCCGGTTGATGATAATGGTCTGCTTTCCCCCGGGGCGCAGAATCGCTTCCTCGAAATGCTGGAGCAGAATTTCGTTGAGCACGCGAAGTTGTTTTACCGTCCGGAAGTATCGCTTCATCAGTTTTTCAACGGCTAGCTGCGCCCCATCTTGATAGCCGAACTGATTCGCAATCTCCTGCTGGTAGTCAAAGAGCAGTCGGTCTTCACATCGGTTTGTTAAAAAGTGTAGGCCGTTGCGCAGGCGCCACAGAAAGTCACGGCCATTAACGAGCTCCTTGACCTCGGCTTCGGTCAAGAAACCTTGCTCCGACAGTTTTTGCAGATCGGGTGTCCCAAAGTAACGATGGCCGACCCATTGAATGGTCTGAATATCACGCAACCCGCCGGGACCCTCCTTGATATGGGGCTCGAGGTTGTAGGCGGTATCACCGTAGCGCGCATGGCGGTTGAGCTGTTCCTCGCGCTTGGCCGCAAAGAACTTTCGTGGAGACCACATTCTCGACGGCGCGATTTTTGTCGTGAGACGGGATAGCAGGCCCGTCGCACCGGTAAGATACCGGGCTTCCATGAGGTTGGTCACCACCGTGATATCAACCCGCGCCTGATGGATACATTCCTTGAGGGTGCGCGTGCTGTGTCCGACCTGCAGTCCGACGTCCCAGAGAAAACGGATAAAACGTTCGATTCGCTCGATCTCCTCCTGAGAGGCATCCCGGGCGAGGAGTATCAGCAGGTCGATGTCAGAACCGGGATGCAGCTCTTGGCGACCATACCCGCCTACCGCGATCAGCGAAATTCCGGACTGACGGGTTCCAGTATCAACGATGTCGTTCCAGACGCGTTCGACAAAGCTGTCAATAAATCCGCTGTAGGCACTGATGATCCGGCTCGGCCGACCCCCGGCTACATGGGCCGCGGCCAACCGTTTCCGGGCAATCTCCAGTTGGCGTTTGAAATCATCAACGGAACTGGCGCCCTGGAGGTCGCACTCGAGTCCTAAAAGACGTTCGGGCATATTGAAGGCTTTAGATTAAGCTGCAGGTCATTCCGTCTCCCCGGTCAGGATTTCGACTCCCGACTCGGTGAGGGCAATGGTGTGCTCCCACTGCGCACTCAGCGAGTGATCCTTGGTGACCACCGTCCAACCGTCGGAAAGAAGCCGGGTATGCTGTTTTCCCGCATTGATCATCGGCTCAATCGTAAAGGTCATTCCCGGCACGAGTTCCAGACCTTCGCCCGCGGTCCCATAGTGCAAAACCTGAGGGTCTTCATGAAACCCACGCCCGATGCCGTGCCCGCAATACTCCCGGACGACCGAAAATCCCCTTGCTTCTGCACAGGCCTGAATTGTTGCGCCGATATCCCCAAGCCGCGCGCCCGGAGCAACTGCTGCGATCCCAAGGTCGAGGCACTTTTTTGCGGTTTCGATGAGTCGCTGCGCCAATACCGGCGCCTTTCCAGCCACAAACATCCGGCTTGCGTCACCGTGAAAGCCGTCTTTAATCACGGTGATATCGATATTAATGATGTCGCCACTCTTGAGGCGCTTATCTCCCGGAATGCCGTGGCAGACCACGTGATTGACACTAGTACAGATTGACCGGGGAAAGCCCCGATAGTTAAGAGGTGCCGGGACAGCGTCCAGTGTATTGACAATGAAGTCGTGGCAGATGTCATTGAGCTCACCCGTGCTGACACCCGGCCGGACGTGGGGGCCAATCATGTCCAGAACCTGACGGGTCAGTCGTCCCGCGGTCCGCATCCGCAAGAGGTCTTCCTCGCTTTTGAGATGGATAGTCATAGGAGTTTCAGTGGTTTTGCTGGAATTCTAGACGAACCGAGGTCGCTTGCCCTTCGAGTCCGCATTCTTTCTGATTTTCGGGTCGCGGGTGCGGGGTGGCAGAAAGAACGGAGATCCAGTAGAATTTCGCGCCCAATTCCTGGTGCAGTACCTTCCACGAACGCCCGGGTGCCAGGCAACTCGATTGCCGGGTCGGCGTTCCCGACTGCACTGAACAACAACCCGGCAGGAGTACACCATGACTGACGTGTCAATGCGCCAGATGTTAGAGGCTGGCGTCCATTTCGGACATCAAACCCGTTTTTGGTCGCCCAAGATGGGTCCGTATATTTTCGGCGCCCGCAACAAGATTCACATCATTAATCTCGAAAAAACCCTCCCGATGTACCGTGAGGCGCTCAATTTTCTCGGAAGTGTGGCTGCAGGCCGCGGGAAGATTCTATTTGTCGGGACAAAGCGTCAAGCCGGCAAGATTGTTCGGGAGCAGGCGCAGCGATGCAACTGTGCGTATGTCGATCATCGTTGGCTAGGAGGGATGCTCACCAACTTCAAGACGGTGAAAAATTCTATCGCCCGTCTGGTTGAACTCGACGAGATGGTATCCACAGGTGCAGCGGCGGGTTTGACCAAAAAAGAGACCCTGATGCTCGATCGGGAGCGTGCAAAACTGGATCGAAGCCTGTCAGGAATCCGGGAGATGAAGGGCCTGCCGGATGCGTTGTTTGTCATTGATGTTGATCACGAACGGATCGCGGTGTCAGAGGCCCGGAAGTTGGGAATTCCAGTTGTCGGCGTTTGTGACACCAACAGCTCCCCCGAGGGGATCGATTACCTGATCCCGGGGAATGATGATGCGATCCGCGCCATCCGGCTTTATCTTCAGGGTGCGGCGGATGCTATCCTGGAGGCGAGAGCGGCTGCTGCACCGGTACTTCAGGGGGACGCTGACGAATACGTCGAGGTGTCGGAAGAAACCACCGCAGGACCGGCAGATATTCCAAACCCCCGCGCCGAGGCGGATACACCCACCGAAAGCCCCGCAGTGGGGACCCCTGAACTGCCGAAAGACGAAAGCGAAACTGCTGAGGCGGCATCCGCTACACCAACGACGTCTGACGATTCCGCTGTCGACGACAGCAAGGCCGATAGCACCACGGCTTCGGGGAACTGAAACAGAACACTGAGTTGAACGAGGACCAGACATGCCAGTAACTGCGAGCGAGGTGAAAGCCCTTCGAGAACGGACCGGAGCGGGGATGATGGAGTGCAAGAAAGCCCTGACCGAGACCGATGGAGACCTCGAGGAAGCCATTGCGCTGCTGAGGAAAAAAGGCGCCGCGAGTGCCGAGAAGAAGTCAGCCCGCATCGCCGCTGAGGGTATCGTAGAACTGGCCCTGAACGATTCTGCATCTGAAGGCGTCCTGGTGGAGGTCAACTGTGAAACCGA
>CAYSMI010000017.1:1413-12578 GCA_964432165.1 uncultured Acidiferrobacter sp. | reverse complement strand
AGTTGCAGCTGTCCAGCGGAGAAACTGTCGACGCAACACGTCAGGAATTGATCGCTAAGATTGGTGAGAACATCTCGCTGCGTCGTTTCGAACTCGTTCAAGCCGGCACGGGTGAAATTGCGGGCTATGTTCATGGATCAAGAATCGGTGTGATCATCAGGATGGGCTCGTCGGCCCATCCTGAGCTCGCCCGAGATGTCGCTATGCACGTGGCGGCCAGTCGGCCGGTATGTATAGATGAAGACGGGATGCCAGAAGACGTATTGAAAAATGAGCGTGTTATTTATTCAGCTCAGGCTGCCGAAAGCGGCAAACCCCCGGAGATTGTTGAGAAGATGGTGACCGGACGTGTTAAGAAGTTTTTGAAGGAAAACACCCTCGTCGGGCAGTCCTTTGTCAAAAATCCTGACCAATCGGTCGGCGAACTCTTATCGACTCATCAAGCCTCTGTCGTTTCGATGCACCGTTTTGAGGTCGGAGAAGGCCTTGAGAAACGCACTGACGACTTTGTCGCGGAGGTCATGGCGCAGGCCCAAGGAAGCTGAGTCATGGGCGAGGACGGTGGTGTTTCAGGAGGCCGTTTTCTCGTCAAACTTTCTGGGGAATACCTGGGAGGAACGTCCGGAGCGGGCCTTAGCGATGACCGCCTAAAGCATGTCTGCAACGAGCTAAAACGCGCCCATGCGGCATGCGCAGGTTTGGCAGTGGTTGTCGGCGGGGGGAACTTCTTTCGCGGGGCTCCGTCCCTGCCGGGATTACTCAATCGCGTCACGGGCGACCAGATAGGCATGCTCGCCACAGCGATGAATGCATTGGCGCTTCGGGATTCGCTGATCGGTCAGGGCGTCGACGCCGACTGTGTCTGCGCATTTCAGGTCGGAGGGTTCATCGAGCTCTATGACCCACACACTATCCAGAGGAGTCTCAATCAGGGCACGGTCGTCATCCTTGCAGGCGGTACGGGCAACCCGTTTTTCACAACCGACACAACGGCCTGCCTCAGGGCGCTGGAATTGGATGCGGACATGGTGATCAAGGCAACCCGCGTTGACGGAATCTATGATCAGGATCCCGAGATCGACCCCTGCGCAGTGCGCTATGATCACATCAATTATGACTTCGCGTTGGCGAACCAATTACAGGTCATGGATGCGACCGCATTCACTTTATGCCGGGACAATGGGCTCGCGCTGCGGGTCATTGATCTTGGCATCGAGGGGAACCTCGAACAAGCGGTCAAAGGGGTGTCTGTGGGCACCCTAGTGGACTTAGCAGGAGGACCATCATGATTGAAGAAATTCTCGCAGACGCGAAAGTACGGATGGGAAAGAGTGTCGAATCCGTCGCAGCAGAGTTCTCAAGAATACGGACAGGGCGCGCCAGCACCGCACTGCTTGACCACATTCAGGTTGACTATTACGGCAGTCAAGTACCCGTTGGACAGGCAGCAACTGTCAGTGTTGGAGATGCGCGGACCTTGGTCATCCAGGCGTGGGAGAAAACCATGGTTCCCGTGATCGAGAAAGCCATCATGGAATCGGATCTGGGCCTGAATCCGGTGACTGCCGGCGAAGTCATCCGGATCCCCTTGCCGGCGCTCACGGAGGAGCGGCGAAAGGAGATGACGAAGGTAGTCCGCCATGAGGGTGAGAACGGAAAGATTGCCGTTCGAAACATTCGTCGTGACGCTCTAGGGGATCTTCGGGAACTGGTAAAAGAAAAGCTGATTGGGGAAGACGAAGAAAAACGTGCAGAGACTCACATGCAGGAACTTACCGATGGTTCTGTCGCGAAGATCGATGCCCTGGTCGCGGACAAGGAAGCCGAAGTGATGGAGGTCTGAGCTTGAAGACGCCGTCATTCAGCGATTTAGACCCGGATTCCGATGTGGATCCCGTGTCTGCTGCTGGCCGCCTTCCTAGACACATCGCAATCATTATGGACGGCAACGGGCGCTGGGCAAAGGCCCGTGGACAGCCGCGTGTTCAGGGTCATCGGCGCGGTGTAGAGGCTGCCCGTACTGCGACATCCTTGTGCGGTGATACCGGAATACCATACCTCACTCTGTTTGCATTCAGCAGTGAAAATTGGAAAAGGCCGGATGAAGAAGTCCGGTTTCTGACACAACTGCTGGCCCTTTCCCTGGAGAAGGAGCTCGACCGCCTCGACGCTAACGGCGTGAAGCTTAACGTGATTGGTGAAGTGGGGTCTTTTGGGCGGAAGATCGAGCGCACGATTCAAAAAGCACAGGAAAAAACTGCCGGCAATGGGGCAATGACTTTGACCATTGCGCTTAACTACGGATCGCGGCGCGAGCTCGCAACGGCAGCACGGAATCTGGCCCAGTCCTGTATCGAAGGGCGCCTTCGCCCGGAGGAGATCGATGAGAGCCGCCTTGACCAGTCATTGGGCACCTACGGGCTACCTGATCCTGACCTCTTGATCCGTACCGGAGGCGAAGTTCGTCTGAGTAACTTCCTTCTTTGGCAGTTGGCATACACTGAATTGATCTTTTCAGATGTACTCTGGCCGGATTTTGACAAGACTATCTTCGACGAGGCGATTTCGACCTATCAGGGCCGGCAACGCCGATTTGGTCGTACCGGCGATCAGATTACCTCTCCTACCTAGTTTGGCCGATGCTGCGTCAGCGTATCGTTACGGCAGTCGTGCTCGGATCAGCGGCGATCGGAGCGATTCTTTTTCTACCCACGGAGGCCGTCTCAGGCCTGGCAGCACTGATCGGGTTCGCCGCGGGAGCAGAATGGATCGCGCTGGCACACCAGGACTCAAAGGGCCCCTGGCGCTGGCTTTATGGGCTGATCGTAGCCCTAGGGGTGCTCCTCTCATGGAAGGCGTTTGAATTCAGCGACTCGCTGGTTGCGATCGCTGCAGTGTTATGGACCCTGCTTTTAGCCTGGGTGGCGGGGAAAGCCTGGACGGGTAAAACGTGGCGTGTACCGGCTCATCCAGGTCTCGGACTGCTGCTTCTGATTCCTGCATTAGGACTTGCCCCATACCTGCACAGCAAGCCGATTGTCGGGCCGAGTCTGCTGTTAACGGTGCTGTTGGTGATCTGGGTCGGTGATATTGGGGCTTATCTCGGGGGTCGGCGCTTCGGAAAGACTGCCCTGGCGCCGGCGATCAGCCCAGGAAAGACGCGGGAAGGGGCCTGGGCTGGGCTCCTAGTCGCAGTACCTACCGGACTCGTGAGCACGTACATGTTTTCAATGCCTATCTCCTCGTTCTGGATGCTTTCGGGCGCGCTCATTGTGGTCGGGATTGCCGGAATTCTTGCGGATCTGCTGGAGAGCATGGTTAAGCGCAGTGTCGGGAAAAAGGACAGTGGGAGGCTGTTGCCCGGCCATGGGGGGGTGCTCGATCGTATTGACAGTATGCTCGGCGCGGTTCCCTTGTATTCCGGTCTCAGCATGTTTTTCCTGGGCGGCCAATAAGAAACCCCATGCCGGATATCACCCATGTTTCGATCCTGGGAGCGACCGGTTCTATCGGGTCCAGCGCACTGAGTGTGATTCGCCTGCATCCTGACCGTTTCAAACTGGTCGGGCTGAGTGCCTGGCATCAGACTGAGGCTCTTGCGGCGCTGGTCGGTGAGTTATCTCCCCACATTGCAGCGGTCTCGATGGAGCAAGTAGATGCGTTTCGCGCTCAGTGCCGACGCACCGCCGGTGATGTGAGCTTGCTCGGAGGCTCAGCCGGCCTGAAGGCGGTTGCTGAATACCCTAAGGCCGATACGGTTGTCGCGGGGATATCCGGAGCTGCCGGACTGGAATCCATTTTTGCCGCTGTCCGCGCGGGAAAGCGGATTCTCATCGCCAACAAGGAGCCTCTGGTCATGTGCGGGCGCCTTTTGCGAAAGGAGGCCAGGTGTTCCGGGGCCGGTCTGCTTCCAATTGACAGCGAACACAACGCCATTTTCCAGTGCCTTCCCGAGAAACTTCAGCAACGCGTAGCAAATGGCCTTGGTGTGGGTGGGACAGACGATGGGAAGGGGGTGGAGCGGCTGACTCTGACGGCCTCGGGCGGTCCTTTCCTGAGGAGCACGGCCGCCGATCTGCGACAGGCCGGCCCCAAGGATGCTCTGCAGCATCCCACCTGGGATATGGGACCCAAGATTTCAGTCGATTCGGCGACCTTGATGAATAAGGGTCTAGAGCTTATCGAGGCGTGTACTCTGTTCGGGCTGGATGAAACTCAAGTCGAGGTCGTGATCCATCCTCAAAGCGCACTACACTCCGTAGTACATTTCTCCGACGGCTCCCTGATCGGTCAAATGGCAAACCCGGACATGCGGGTACCGATTACCTATGGGCTTGCCTACCCTGAACGGATCGCTTCTGGCGTTCACGGCTTGGACCTCATGGCATTAGGGCGACTGGAATTCGAGGCTCCGGACACCGAACGGTTTCCGTGTCTTGATCTCGCCCGGGCGGCGGCCCGTGAGGGGGGCAGCGTTCCCACCGCGTTGAACGCCGCAAACGAAATCGCCGTGAAGGCGTTTCTCGCTGGCAAGTTGGGTTTTTGCCAGATTCCGGTCCTGATCCGCGAGATCATGGATCAGCACAACAAGGTTTCGGTAAAAGAACTCGACCAGGTACTGGAAATCGACCGGGAGGTGCGGAAAAGAGCCAGTAAAATGCTCTTGGCGGGCATACCTGCAAGTTAGACCGCCGTAAGCCGCTCTTGATTCGATATGGATTTTCTCAATAACATTCTCTTTTTCCTTGTGGCGGTGGCCATTCTCGTGAGCTTTCACGAATTCGGCCATTTCATTGTGGCGCGCTGGATGGGCGTGCGCGTCCTGAAGTTCTCCGTTGGGTTCGGCAAGACAGTGTGGCGCTGGCAGAAGACGCCTGCCGGAACAGAATACGCACTGGGGATGATTCCCCTCGGCGGATATGTCCGGATGTTAGACGAGCGTGAGGGGGACGTCAGTCCCGAGCAGCGAGAGCAGGCTTTTAACCATAAACCCCTGTCAAAGCGGTCACTTATTGTTCTGGCAGGCCCCGCAGCTAATCTTCTGCTCGCAGTATTGATCTACTGGTGCATTGGGCTCATCGGAAACGAGGATCTCAAACCCATTGTGGGCTCGGTGGCGCCCGGTAGCCCCGCGGAGCAAGCCGGATTTGCGCCAGGCGACAGGATCGTCTCTATTGATGGACGTGCTACGAAAGGCTGGTCTGAACACCGTCTCTACTTGCTCGGCCAGGTTGCCGGCAGAAACAGTATTTCGTTCCAGGTTGCCAGAGAGGGCCTGGGCACACATTCAGTGACCGTCGATTTTGACCCATCCCGGAGTGCGCGTTTTGACCCTGCGGTGCTTTCGAGAGTGATTGGAATCGCCCCGAACGTTCCGGAGCCGCAAGCCACGGTAGCCGGGCTGGTGGCCGGTGGTCCAGCGGATGAGGCGGGACTCAAGGTTGGTGACCACATAGTGTCGATCGATGGGGAGCGCGTTGATCACTGGTTTGATCTGGTCGAGAAGATTTCACAGCTGCCCAGTAGCGACCTGACGGTGGCCATCGAGCGCAAAGGTGTCACGCTGCAGATTCCGGTTGCCTCCCAAGTCAGTGTTGTCGACGGTAGCAGGGTCCGGCGTATAGGAATCTATGGGCCGGGCAGTCCTGACCTCAGCGAGCAACTCGTTTATGTGCGCTATCCGGTGCACGCGGGACTGGTGCGTGCGGTCGAGACAACCTGGCTGATGTCAGTTCTGACGGTACGGGTTTTTTGGCAGATGGTGACGGGCAGCGCCTCCCGTGAGCACCTGAGTGGACCGATCTCAATTGCACGGTTTGCGGGGCAATCTGCGAACCTCGGTTTGGTTCAGTTTCTGGCCTTCCTGGCGGTGTTGAGCGTCAGTCTCGGCATTATCAATCTGCTTCCGATTCCAGTCCTCGACGGCGGGCATCTTGTCTATTTTGCCGCCGAAGGGATTCTCGGGCGGCCGTTACCGGACCAGGTCTTTCAATGGGGGCAGCAGTTTGGAATTGCGTTTATAGTGCTGCTCATGGCGTTGGCGCTTTATAATGACTTCCTCAGTTTGCTGCGGTAATTTGAAGATGAGCCTGTCGACACACTTTTTTCGAGGCCTGGCGGCCTTAATTTTTGCGCTTAGCGCTATCTTCTTTTCCCTGCCGGCGGCCGCAGATTTTGTCGTAGACGATATCCGGGTTGAGGGGGCGCAGAATATTGAAGTTGGAACTATTTTCAATTATCTGCCAGTGAAGGTCGGCGACGTCGCCGATGAGGATCTTATCGACCAGTCCATCAAGGCGCTCTTCGCAACCGGGTTTTTTCAGGATGTCGAAATTCGCCGGCAGGAAAATACCCTGATTGTCATTGTCGCAGAGCGTCCGGCAATTGCGGGGGTCGACTACAGCGGCAACAAGGACATTGACGACGAAGCGATCGAGACCGCGCTTGCACAGGTTGGTGTCGCCGAAGGGCGAATTTTCCGGGAGCCACTACTGGAACAACTGGTTCAGGCGATCGAGGAACGGTATTTTGCAAAAGGCCGCTACTCGGCAAAGGTGGACGCTGTCGTTACACCCGTCGACCTTAACCGGGTTGCGATCTCGCTGACTATTGACGAAGGCAGGGTCGCCAGAATCCGCGAAATCAACATCGTAGGGAACGAGATATTCAGCGACAAAGAACTGCTCTCGGAGATTTCCCTCGGTGAGGAGCGTTGGCACAGTTTCCTCTCCCAGACCGGAAGATATTCAAAAGAGGAGCTCCTGGCGGATGTTGAAGCGCTCAGAAGTTTCTACCTCGACCGGGGTTACATGAACTTCGAACTTCTGTCGTCAGATGTGACCATCAGTCAGAACAAGCAGGATATCTTCATCACCTTCTCGCTGCGCGAGGGGGGCCAATTTACGGTCGGCAGCATCGATGTCGAAGGAGGGGGAGGTTTCTCCGCAAGCGATCTTCTCGACTTGATCTCGATGCCCGCCGAGAAACCCTTCTCTCAGACGGATTTGGTGGCATCGCGATCGGCGATTGAAAGCAAACTTGCCGATCATGGGTACGCGTTTGCCAATGTCAACGCAATTACTGATATCGACGAAACCGCTCACCGCGTCGATTTTGTCTTTGCGGTCGATCCGGGACCCTTGGTCTATGTCCGGCAGATCACGATCAGCGGCAATCAATCAACCCTTGACGAGGTCATTCGGCGTGAAATGAGGCAGCTTGAGTCCTCGGTGTTCTCTGCGGAGAAACTTCGCCGATCCCGGGAACGGATAGCCCGGCTGGGTTTTTTTGAAGACGTCAATATCGATCTCACCGCGGTCCCAGGTGCTATCGATCAGGTCGATCTTGCTGTTGTGGTCAAAGAGCGGGCCACGGGTAACTTCATGTTTGGCGCAGGGTACGAGGACTCGGATGGGGTCTTCGTCATTGCAGAAGTCCACCGGGGAAATTTGTTCGGCACCGGGCGTGAGCTAAGCGTCGCCGCTGAAGTCTCCAAAGTTGATCAGACTTTCGACATTGAATACCGCAATCCCTATCACACTGCCAAAGGGGTCAGTCGCGCACTCTTTATCAATCGGGAAAAGGTTGATACCGACGCAATAACCACCGCTGACTATACCTCTGAGACAACCGGGGGAGGAATCCGGTACAAGATTCCAATGTCAGAATACAACGCGCTGAGTTTCAGTGTCGCGGTGGAGGACATCCTTCTGCAGTCGACCACCTCAACGCCGCCGGAATACCGCTCATTTATCGATCGTTATCCCGACAATCTTAATCTCAATCTCTCTACCGGTTTTTCAAAGGACACGCGCGATAGCATCTTTTTTCCGCGCAGGGGATTTTTTCGGCGGATCGCAGCGGAAGTCAGTGTCCCGGGGAGCGATCTGGAATACTACAAGCTGACAGCTCGGGGCAGCTGGTACCAGCAGCTTATCGGCCGACTCACGCTGAACCTACGTGGAGACATCGGCTACGGGGATGGCTACGGCGATCTACAGGAATTACCTTTCTTTAAAAACTATTATGCCGGTGGTGCCAGCAGCGTGCGAGGCTTTGAGTCGCGTTCTCTAGGGCCGACAAGTACCGGCGCCGACGCATCACCGCTGGGCGGCGGCATTAGGACCGTAGCGAATCTGGAGATGTTTTTTCCCGTCTTCGGTCTTGCGGAGAGCAACGACAAACGTCTCAGTTTGTTTGCAGACTCCGGCCAGGTATTTTCCTCAAGCAATGACTTTGATTTCAGCGAGATACGGATCAGCGTCGGAGCCGGGTTCCACTGGTTCTCGCCGGTGGGACCGATCTCACTGACCATGGCCCAGCCGCTCAACGACGAGGCAGGGGATGACGTGAAGCGGGTACAGTTTACGCTGGGCTCGCTCTTAAGGTAGTACACAAAAGGCAATATTTGTAGCCGCACTCGAATCCATGATTAATTTCTTACGAGCCCTCCCCAGATTTGCCGGTTGCACCTTAGGCCTTTTCCTGTTCTTCTCCCAGCCGGGCTTGGCCCAGACGTCTTTTAAGATTGGTTTTGTCGACCCCGTTCGCCTGATCGAACAGGCGCCGCAGGGGACCAGGGCCCTGGCGATCCTTTCGGATGAATTCCGTTCCCGTGAGGAAGACCTGCAACAGCGCCATAGCCAGATTCAGGAGATGGAGGCGGACCTGGAGAGGAACATTCTGGTTATGGATGCAACGTCGGCGCAGGCCCGTCAGCGGGAAATTGAGAGCCTGAATCGGCGCTTGGCACGCTCGCGGCAAGAACTCCGGGAAGACTACAACCTTCGCCGTAACGAGGAACTGGCAAAATTGCAGACCCTGGTTCGAGAGGTGATCGTTGAGCTTGCGAGAGCGGGAGACTATGACCTGGTCGTTGAGCAGGCGGTTTACGTCAGCGAGGCGATAAATATTACCGATCTCGTGCTTGAGCGCCTGGCCGAGTTGCGTTGAAGTCGCCTCTAGGGGTTTGTGCCGTCCGGGGTGCGGACGCGCTTTCTCACGACTGTACTTGAAAATCCAACAAGGCTTAGATTGTGGAAACAGAAATCGATATTCACCGAATTCGGGAAATTCTGCCTCATCGCTATCCTTTCCTGCTGGTTGATCGTGTTGTCGCGATCACGCCCGGGGAACGCCTTCGGGCGCTGAAGAACGTAACGGCAAACGAACCCTTCTTCGACGGCCATTTCCCGCACCGACCGGTGTTTCCGGGAGTACTGATGCTCGAGAGCATTGCCCAGGCGTCGGCTATCCTCGTCAGCCTGATTATCGATGCAAAGGCCAGCCAGAAAAACGTCTACCTTTTTGCCGGGGTGGACAAGGCGCGTTTCAAGGCTCCCGTCGAGCCGGGTGATCAACTGGTCATTGATGTGTCTCTCGAAGGACAGCGCAGCGCGCTCTGGAGGTGCTCGGGAACGATCTCCGTTGAGGGAAAGGTCGTTTGTGCATCGGATGTACTGTTTACCCACAGGCCCATCGAGTGATCGACAACCGGGCAGTCGTTGCTCCCGGCGCCGAACTGGCCGACGACGTTACCGTAGGCCCGTTCTCTGTCATTGAGGAAGATGTCACCATTGGAGCAGGGACCGCGATTGACTCCCATGTGATCGTCCGATCGGGGTCCCGCATCGGCCGTGATAACCACATTTATTCATTCGCCTCTATAGGAGAGGATCCCCAGTTCGCCGGTTATAAAGGCGAGCCAACGCAACTTAAGATCGGGGATGCCAACGTTATCCGTGAATACGTAACACTCAACCGGGGCTCGAGTTCTCCCCGGGGGACCGGTGTCACGAAGGTCGGGAGCAACAATTTCCTTATGGCCTATAGCCACATCGCTCATGACAGCATCCTGGGCGACCATATCATTTTTGCCAACGGCGCGAGCCTCGCCGGGCATGTTGAGGTAGGTGACTACGCTATTTTGGGGGGGTTCACCTTAATCCATCAGTTTTGCCGCGTTGGGCAACACTCCTTAACCGGCATTGGGACAGTGTGTCTCCAGGATGTAGCGCCATACCTTATCGTTTCCGGGAGTCCGGCGAAAACCTACGGAATTAATGTTCGGGGACTGCGCAGACGCGAGTTCAGTGAGGACGCCATCGCCCAACTGCGCAAAGTGTACCGGCAACGCTTTCGGCCAAGCAACGGCAATGGCGGTCACGAGGGCGAGTCAGGGGATGCGTCGGAGCAGACAAACTGCAAAGAAACCGACACCTTGCTCCAGTTTCTGTCTCAGTCAGAACGGGGCGTTACTCGCTGAGGCTGCAGTTTGGCCTCGACCTTTCGACTCGGGGTGGTGGCGGCTGAGCCGTCCGGCGACCGCCTCGGAGGTGGTGTGGTATCCGCGCTTCGAGCGCGACTACCATCAGTAGAACTTCGCGGCATCGGCGGACCGGAACTTGCCGCCCATGGGTTGCAGTCTATTTGCGACATACATGATCTGTCTGTTATGGGCGTCGAGGACCTTGTCCGTAAACTCCCGCATGCCCTAGGGATTCGTCGTCGACTGTATCGTGAATTCCTCTCAGACCCGCCGGACCTTTTCCTGGGTGTCGATTCGCCGGACTTTAATCTGCGGCTTGAGCGGCGCTTGAGGGCATCCGGAGTGCCGATCATCCACCTGGTAAGCCCTACCGTCTGGGCCTGGCGCGGTTATCGGGTGGCTAAAATCCGTCGGGCAGTAGACCGGATTCTCGTGCTCTTTCCTTTCGAGGAGCGCTTTTATGAAGCGCGCGGGGTCCCTGCCACCTTTGTGGGCCACCCGGCAGCACGGGAAACATCGGAACTCACCAGGGCGTCAGCCCGCGCAGATCTTGGGATTAATACCGATACCAAAGTGGTTTCTGTACTCCCCGGCAGTCGTGAATCCGAGATTCGCCACCTTGCCAACGTGTTCGCAGGCACTATGCGGGCGTTGTCTCTGAACAACGCCGAAGTGCGGTTTCTGGTA
Organism: uncultured Acidiferrobacter sp.; assembly: GCA_964432165.1. Taxonomy (GTDB): domain Bacteria; phylum Pseudomonadota; class Gammaproteobacteria; order Arenicellales; family UBA868; genus UBA868. The sequence continues at coordinate 1,624 of CAYSMI010000017.1, read as the reverse complement.
CCGTTTGCCAGTGACCGGGTCCGTCAGCAGTTCTTCCAACTCACATCCCTTGAAGGCTTTGCTGAGCGTGTGACCTTGGTTGACGGCAGGGCCCGCACCTGTCTCGCCGCCAGCGATGCAGCATTACTTGCTTCCGGAACGGCGGCCCTGGAAGCCGCCCTGGTCGGTTGCCCGATGGTTGTTGCATACCGTGTCTCCGGCCTTTCCTACC
>CAYSMI010000017.1:0-1313 GCA_964432165.1 uncultured Acidiferrobacter sp. | reverse complement strand
GCCCTGGTCGGTTGCCCGATGGTTGTTGCATACCGTGTCTCCGGCCTTTCCTACCGTATCGCGACAGCTCTGGCCTCCACCCGTATGGTATCCATGCCCAACCATCTTATGCCCACGCCTCTCATCCCGGAGTTCCTTCAGGATGATGCGAACGAACAGAACCTGGTTCCTGCCGTTCAGCAATTGCTCGATGACGAGGCAGCGGCTCAGGAGATGAGAAGAGGGCTTGCCGCAATCCAAAGCGACTTGAATATCGATACCAACAACCGGATTGTTGACGCGATGTTGGAGATGACCTCATCCCAATGAGCAGTGCGAACGACGTGCTGATTGCAGGCGTGGATGAGGCGGGCCGGGGCCCCCTGGCAGGGCCGGTAGTTGCCGCAGCGGTGGTGTTGGCGCCCGATTATCGTCATGCCGAAATCCGCGACTCCAAAAAACTTTCCCGATCCCGAAGGGAAGAGGTCAGTAGGCTCATACGGGAAAATGCGATTGCATGGTCGATCGGTGCGGCGAGCGGATTGGAGATAGACGATCAGAATATCCATCGGGCAACGTTGGTGGCGATGCGCCGGGCTGTACTGGGTCTTCGGTGCACTCCCGCCTTCGTTATTGTCGACGGGCGTTTCTATCCGGAGATCCCTTACCCGGGGAGTGCCCGTGTACGCGCCGACGAGACCGAGTCGGCTGTCTCGGCGGCTTCCATCCTGGCCAAGGTGTTCCGTGACCGGTATATGGGGTTTCTGGACCAGAAGTATCCGGAATATGGCTTTTGCCAGAACAAAGGGTATCCTACCGCCATGCATCTAAGAGTCCTCCAATCTTGTGGGCCCTGCCCGGATCACCGCCGCTCATTTCGCCCTGTCGCGAGCACAATTCAGACCTGCCCCGCACCAAGGCCCAGCGACCGGGAGCAGCATTGAGGCCCCAGCAACCGTTCGTACACCTTAACGTCCACACGGAATATTCCCTGATAGACGGGATATCCCGTATTAAGGACCTGGCGAGCGCGGTGCGGGAGGCCCAAATGCCCGCGGTGGCGATGACTGATGTGTCGAACCTGTACGCTACTGTCAAGTTCTATCGGGCTTGTCTGGACGCGGGTGTCAAGCCGATCTTCGGCGTACAGCTTCGTGTAGCAGATCGTGATAATGACAAGACTGCTGGACAACTGGTCCTGCTTTGCCGAAATAACCGTGGATTCAGGGCACTCAGTCACCTGCTGACCGAGATCGCCGCACAGCCCAGGACAACGCAGGCACTTAGCGAGGGGCGGGACCGCCTTGCCGAGATCGGCGGCGACTTGATCGCCC
>CAYSMI010000016.1:13965-18556 GCA_964432165.1 uncultured Acidiferrobacter sp. | reverse complement strand
ACGGCGAGATCCGCTACGAGCGCTACCTCAACCAGATGACCGAGCGCACGCTGCATCTGTCTCAGTCGATGGCCAAATCCATCACCTCGGCAGTCGCCGGGATTCTGGTCGCACGGGGTCTGCTCGACCCGGAAGAACACATCAGCACTTATCTTCCCGAGCTGAAAGCAACCGGATGGAAAGATGCCAAACTGCGTCACGCTCTGGATATGACCTCTGGCGTGCGTTATGTCGAGGACTATGAAGCACTCGACTCGGACATAGCGGCAACCGATGTCGCCTCGGGCTGGCGCCCAGCACAGCCCGATGTTCCGTACTTCCAGTGTATGTGGGACCAGATTCTGAGTCTCAAGGACACTGTTCGTGAACACGGTGCGCTTTTTGAGTACCGCTCGATTGAAACCGATGTGCTGGCGCACTGCATGGAACGGGTGACACAGACCCGCCTTGCGGAACTCATCAGCCGTGAACTCTGGCAGCCGCTTGGTGTGCAGGAGAGCGCCTGTTTCACCGTCGATGGCGCAGGCTACCCGCTGGCTGACGGCGGTTTCAATGCCACGCTGCGCGACTATGCCCGTTTTGGCCAGATGCTATGCAGCGGCGGTGTCGGAAACGGCCGGCAGATTGTGCCGCGGGAATGGCTGCTGGATACCTTCGACACGAATCCATCACTCTTCAGTGACGACAACAATATGGATCTTGACAACGGGGCTTACCGCAACCAGTTCTGGATCAGGGACATCGAGCGGCGGATTCTGATGGCAAGAGGCGTGTTCGGGCAGATCGTCTATGCCGATATGGACAACAGTCTGACTATCGCCCGTTTAGCAAGTTGGCCTGAGTTTGTCTCCAGCGAACGAAAAACCGATGATCTGCGGGCATTCGATGCCATCACCCATTTCCTCACGAATCAATAGCATGAGCGATCTTGAACTTTGTTACCTGCCTGCCACCGAAGCGATTGCCCGGTTCAAGGCCAAAACCCTATCCCCTGTTGAACTGCTGGACGCGCTGATCCACCGGGCCGAGCAGGTAGAGCCCGTCATTAATGCATTCACCTATCGCCACTTTGATGAAGCGATGGATAAGGCTAGAAAGGCTGAAGCGAAATACGCCTCGGGCAAGCGCACCAGAGCCCTTGAGGGACTGCCCATCGGCATCAAGGATGAGAATTTCATCAAGGGTAAGCCGACATCGAGTGGCTCCCTTATTATGAAAGACTTTGTGGCAGACAAAACCTCGGTTGGTAACGAGCGGATATTGCGCGCCGGGGGGATTGTGCATGCTCGAACCGCGACGCCAGAGTTTTCGTCCGCAGGATATACAAACTCCCGGTTATGGGGGGTTACCCGAAATCCCTGGAATTCTGAGTTCACGCCCGGTGGCTCGTCCGGCGGTACCGCCGCCTCGCTGGCAGCCGGCACCAGCGCGATTGCCACGGGCTCGGACATCGGCGGCTCTATCCGAATCCCGGCAGGCACTTGTGGACTGGTTGGCTACAAACCGCCATACGGCCGCAACTCAGATGACCCGCCCTTCAACTTGGATTTTTACTGCCATACGGGACCTCTCGCACGAAACGTCAGTGATGCCATCGCGCTGCAGAATGTCATGTGTGGGCCCCACCCCAAGGACGTGGCGAGCCTTCGGCCCAAACTGCGTCTGCCCGCGCAGTACCCCCCGATCAAAGACTGGAAGATTGCCTTTTCGATGGACCTTGGCTTCTTTGAGGTCGATCCTGACGTTCAACAAAACACGCTGAATGCCCTGGATGTATTTCGAGACTTAGGCGCAACGGTCGAAGAAGTTGACATCGGCTGGGATCACCGGGTGCTCGATGCAGGGCTTGCATACCTTTCCCATATCTTCGGTGCTTACATGGCCACCTATCTGAAGGACCATGCCGACAAAATGACAAACTATGTGCGTCAATGGGCCGAGGAGGCACAGAAATCAACTGCAGCGGAATTTCTCCACACACTGGAAGTCGTTAACGAGATGTATGCGACTGTCGGGCCCCTGCTGGAAAAATACCAGGTGCTCGTTTGCCCCACCAACGCACTTCCCGCAGTACCCGCTGATTTTGACCACTCGCGGGACACGATTAGTATTAACGGCAAAAACGTAAACCCTGCGCTAGGCTGGGTAATGACAACGCCCTTTAACTCCTTAAGTCGTTGTCCCGTACTGACGGTGCCGACGGGTCGCGCGGGCAATGGAGTGCCTACCAGTATTCAGATTGTCGGTCGTACCTATACTGATAAGGATGTCTTTCAGGCCGGCATGGCATACGAATCCGCTGCGCCCAAGTGGTTTGCTGATGGGGGTCTCAGGCCCGATATCGGCAGTGACTGAAACCGACGACCTGTCCCGGAGGGAACAGATATCGCTTGCCAACTGGCGGCATAGCCCATACAACCGTTTCTCCTTTCATCATGTGCGCGAATTCATCGCGACCGCCGAGATCGAAAGTACGCATCAGCCCTCGGCGTTTTCGCATAACCTGATTGATACCGCGTGGCTTTCCCGGGAACTGAAAGAGACTGACCTTTCGGCAACGCTTGAAGCGTCCAGCACTGATGCTTTCGTTGTCGTCAAACAAAACGAAATTGTCTACCAGTGGCATGCCGATCATTACCCGGGGCATCAGCCACACATTCTTTTTTCAGTGAGTAAATCGGTCACCGGTCTTCTCGCCGGCATCTTAGAGTCTGCAGGGCTTTTGGACCCAAGGGCCAAAGTCACGGACTACCTGCCTGAAACAAAAGACGGCGGATATGGCTCCTGCACGGTTCAGCAGGTTCTTGATATGCAGGCCGAAATCGACTTTGTCGAGGATTACCTGGATCAGTCAGGACCATTCGCCCGCTACCGGGCGGCCACCGGATGGAACCCGCCTTCAGCATCGACCGCCGAACCTGAAGGGCTTGCGGCATTCTTGCTGTCCCTTAAGGAGACGGGTAAAACCCACGGGCAGGTCTTTCGATATCTTTCTCCCAACTCGGATCTTCTTGGCCTGATCCTCGAGCGTGCGGCAAACGCGCGTTACGCAGATCTCCTGTCGAAATACCTGTGGCAGCCGCTTGGCTGTGCGCACAATGCCTACGTCACTGTCGACCACAAAGGAGCGGCCCGTTCGGCAGGAGGGCTGTGTGTGCATCCCTTGGATCTTGCCCTGCTGGGCAGCGCAATGGCAAAGGCGGCCTCGGGTGAGAGTCATCCCGTGATTCCCCCCGGGTGGATCGAAGATACCCTCTCAAACGGCCATACCGGTGCCTGGCAGTCGGGGGAGTTTGTGAATCTTCTGCCCCAGGGGGTCTATCGTAATCAGTGGTATCTGACCGATACCGCATCACCCGCGATACTCGCGATTGGGATTCACGGCCAGTGGCTCTATGTTGAGCCCAAGGCGCAGATCGTCATCGTGAAATTTTCCTCCGAGGCGCAGCCGGTCGATGAGTTACTCGACATGGAAATGATCGGCTTTTTCGGCGAAATCTGCCGCGTTCTGTCCTGAGGGCGCGGTCAGGCCGATAACCGGACTGATTTGCCGGCCCAGTTACTGGCGAAGCGGCAGCACACCCGGTACCGCATGTGCCTGATGCAGATCAAAACAGCTTTCGTCAACGCGAATGTAGGCAATGCGGTCCTTTGGCAACATGGTGACATGATCCACCCCGGGCAGCGCGCCCAAATGCAATTCAAGAGACTCAAGATCGAGATCAGTCTCACCATCGAGTCGCAAGGTAACGCTGTTTCGAAGTTCAGGCGTGGCGCCGGTAAAGGCCAATATCAGCCAGGCCAAGCTTGCCAGTGCGCAGAATGCGAACACACCCGGTCCACCGAACATCCCGAGCAGAATGCCGCCGAAAGCACCGCCCACAAAAACACCGGCAAATTCAAACGTGTTGTAGACCCCGATCGCTGTACCTTTGGCATAGCCCGGCGCCAGACGCGTCATTAATGAAGGCAGCATCGCTTCGAGCAGATTGAAGCCGACAAAAAAACACAACAGGCCCGCGAGCAGTGGTGTCGCTTGATCAATGCCAGCCAGCAGCGCCAGTTGTCCCGCCAGCAGAATAGCGATCGCCAGACGGAAAACCCAAAAGGTCCGCTCTCGACGCATACCCAAGATGAGCAGAGGCGCCATCAGCAGGACAGAACCGATCAGCACCGGGACATAGACCTGCCAGTGGGCATCGCGCTTGAGGTCGAGCGTGTCCACAAGGACAAAGGGGATCACCACAAAGATGGCCGTTAGCACCATGTGCAGGATGAAGATGCCAAAATCAAGGCGCAACAAATGCCCGTTGGCAAGCACCTCCCGAAAATAAACGAGGGTCGCCCTTGAACCCGGGTCCCGGGCGGCGTGCTGCGGTGTCGGAACCCACCAGACAATCACCGCGATGCAGCCAAGCGCCAGCACGGCGGTCAGCCAGAAAATACCGCTGACGCCGATCCAACGGTCCAGTACCGGCCCCGCCATGAGTGCCAGCAAAAATGAAGCGCCGATACTGACTCCGATCACGGCCATGGCCTTGACCCGCTGCTGTTCACGGGTCAGATCGGCCACCAGCGCAAGCACCACTGC
>CAYSMI010000016.1:0-13865 GCA_964432165.1 uncultured Acidiferrobacter sp. | reverse complement strand
CCTTGACCCGCTGCTGTTCACGGGTCAGATCGGCCACCAGCGCAAGCACCACTGCCGCAATCGCACCACTTCCCTGCAGCGCCCTGCCGATGATGATGCCCGTCAGGGTGTCGGACACGGCTGCAACGATGCTGCCAAGCGCAAATATCAAAAGTCCCAGAACAATCAGCGGCTTTCGTCCAAAACGGTCCGACAGGGTGCCAAAGGCGATCTGAAAAAGTGCCTGAGTCAACCCGTAGATACCGACGGCGAGCCCGATCATGAATGGGGTTGCCCCATCCAGCTGGGCGGCATAGAGCGCCATCACCGGCAGCACCAGGAACAGCCCGAACATGCGCAGGCTGAATACCCCGGCGAGCGCGGCCACCGACCGTCGCTCGGAGGTATTCATCGCAAACCTTTCAGTGCGTAACGTCAACAGCGTCTATCCAGAATAGCGATCCGGCACCCCGATCCGGTTTTGGCTGTCTGGCACGCGTTACGGCACAGACCCTTACCCAGCGAGACGTGAAAAGACTTTGAACCCGGGGACACAAGAGACGTAATATTAACAGTTTGCTTTTTCACAACCCAACAACCATGCGCAAGATCAAAATCCGCGGGGCCCGGACCCACAATCTGCAGAGCGTCGACATCGACCTGCCCCGCGACAGGCTGATCGTGATTACCGGCCTGTCAGGATCCGGAAAATCATCACTGGCCTTTGACACCATTTATGCCGAAGGTCAACGCCGCTACGTCGAGTCACTTTCGGCCTACGCCCGGCAATTCCTCTCGCTGATGGAAAAACCGGATGTGGATCTTATCGAAGGCCTGTCGCCGGCCATCAGCATCGAACAAAAGGCGGCATCCCATAACCCCCGGTCCACGGTCGGCACCGTGACCGAGGTCTATGACTACCTGCGCCTTTTGTACGCACGGGTCGGCGAACCCCGCTGTCCGGATCACGGCGTTACCCTGGCCGCGAGTACCGTGAGTGAAATGGTCGACCGGGTCATGACGCTCGACGAAGGTGCCCGGATTCTGCTGCTCGCGCCTGTTGTTCAGGACCGCAAGGGTGAGTACCAGCAGCTGCTGAAAAGTCTGCTGAGTCAGGGTTTTGTCCGCGCCCGGATCGACGGCGTCGTACACGAACTCGATACCCCGCCCGTTCTCGACCGCAAACGAAAACACAGCATCGATGTGGTCGTCGATCGGGTCGTGATGAAGCCGGATATTGCGCAACGCCTTGCCGAGTCATTCGAAACCGCGCTTGCTGTCGCCGACGGCCTTGCGCTGGTACAGGTGCTGCCCCGTGAAAGTCAAGCCGAAGTCCCGGAAATGCTGTTTTCTGCCCGTTATTCCTGCCCTCACTGCGGTTACAACCTCACGGAACTCGAGCCCCGGCTCTTTTCATTTAACAACCCGGCCGGCGCCTGTCCGGAATGCGACGGCCTTGGGGCCCGCCAGTTTTTTGATCCCGACCGGGTCATTCATGATGAGACCTTGAGTCTTGCGGCTGGTGCGATTTCCGGATGGGACAGGCGCAATGCCTTTTATTTCCAAATGCTGAACTGCCTGGCTGAGCATTACGACTTCGATATTGAAAAGCCGTTTCGCCGTCTGCCGAAAAAAATTCGGGACATCATCCTGTACGGCAGCGGCAAGGAGAAAATCAACTTCAGTTATCTGCGCGCGCACGGCCGGCGCCCCCGACGGCGGGCACACAGTTTCGAAGGGGTCATCCCGAACATGGAGCGCCGCTACCGCGAGTCCGAATCCAATACGATCCGCGAGGAACTTGCGCGCCACCTCAACACCCAGCCCTGTGAAAACTGCCAAGGCAGCAGACTCAAGACATCCGCACGTCATGTGTTCGTCGGTGACCGTCCGGTTCATCAACTGACGGCGATGCCCATCGAATCCTCTCTTGAGTTTTTCGATACCCTTTCCCTGCCCGGACACCAGGGGGAAATCGGTGCCCGCATCATCCGGGAGATCAGTGAACGGCTGCGCTTTCTGGTTAATGTCGGCCTTGAGTACCTGACGCTGGATCGCACGGCGGAGACCCTGTCTGGCGGTGAAGCACAACGAATCCGTCTAGCCTCCCAGATCGGTTCTGGGCTGGTGGGCGTTATGTACATCCTCGATGAACCCTCCATTGGGCTTCACCAGCGGGACAATCAGCGCCTGCTCGATACCCTGTTTCATCTGCGCGACCTTGGCAATACGGTCGTAGTGGTGGAACACGATGAAGAAGCCATCCGTAGCGCCGATCACATTGTTGACCTCGGTCCGGGCGCGGGAATTCATGGAGGCCGCGTCGTGGCCGAAGGCAGCGTGCAGCAGCTCCTTAAGGCACCCGAGTCGGTCACCGGTCAGTATCTCGCCGGTATTCAGAAGATTGATTCCCCCAGCGAGCGCACGCAAGCCGATCCGGCGAGGCAACTCAATATCCGGGGCGCAAGGGGTAATAACCTGAACGGAATCGATGTATCGCTCCCGGTGGGTCTTTTGACCTGTGTCACCGGGGTATCGGGCTCAGGCAAGTCCACACTCATCAATAACACGCTCTACCCCGCCATGGCACGGCACCTGCATTCCGGCCGGCAGCAGGCGGCGGCGCATGACGGCATCGAGGGCCTGGAGCAGTTTGATAAAGTGATTGATATTGATCAGAGCCCAATCGGCCGCACCCCCCGCTCCAATCCCGCTACCTACACCGGACTCTTTACCCCGATTCGCGAACTCTTTGCAGGCACCCCCGAGTCCCGCGCCCGCGGGTATAAGGTCGGACGGTTCTCCTTTAACGTGCGTGGCGGACGCTGCGAGACCTGTCAGGGCGATGGACTGATCAAGGTCGAGATGCACTTTCTGCCGGATATCTATGTACCCTGTGACACCTGCCAGGGCAAACGCTATAACCGCGAAACCCTTGATATCCGATACAAGGGCTGCACGATCCATGAAGTACTCGACATGACCGTCGCCGAAGCGGGAGAGTTTTTCGATGCGATTCCCGTAATCAAACGAAAGCTCGACACGCTGCTTGCTGTTGGGCTTGGCTACATTCGTCTGGGGCAAAGCGCGACAACGCTTTCCGGTGGAGAGGCGCAGCGCATCAAACTCTCAAGAGAGCTTTCCAAACGCCCGACCGGACGAACCCTGTACATCCTCGATGAACCCACAACCGGCCTTCACTTTCATGACATCGGCCAGCTTCTGGGTGTCCTGCACCGGCTCCGGGATCAGGGCAACACAGTAATCGTGATCGAGCACAACCTCGATGTCATCAAGACGGCGGACTGGATTATCGACCTTGGGCCCGAGGGCGGGCAGCGCGGAGGGCAACTGGTCGGTACGGGCACACCTGAAGATCTCGCGCGAAATGGCGACTCGTATACAGGCCGCTTCCTCAAGAATCTGCTGGAACAGCGGATCGCGTCCTGAGCAGGTACGCACCGGGGAAGTCGCAAAATAGCGCGTGTGTTCACTCTTGGTAAGACCATATGACCAAGTTTTAGGGGTTGCTAACCCCTCCTGTGGTACTGTGCTTTTTAAGCTGTAGCGGTGGTTGTTTCGCCCGGCACAATAAGCCGTCAATGTGCTCTGCCCAGAAATGCTCAATGGTTGATTCCACTCCGGATCCAGATCTTGACCCGCTAGAAACTCAGGAATGGCAGGAGGCCTTGAGCGCTGTTATCGAGCGTGAAGGCCAGGAGCGGGCCCACTTCCTCCTTGAGACCCTGATCGATCAAGCCCGGCGCAGCGGCACCCATATCCCGTTCCGGCCGACGACGGCATATTTGAATACCATTCCCCCAGCCCATGAGGCTCGGAGCCCCGGAGACCCCGCCATCGAATGGCGAATCCGCTCCCTGGTACGCTGGAATGCACTCGCCATGGTCATGCAGGCCAACCAGGCCAGCAGCGAACTGGGTGGGCACATCGCGAGTTTCGCTTCGGCTGCCACGCTGTACGACGTGGGCTTCAATCATTTCTGGCGCGGCCCAGAGGCCGAACACGGTGCTGATCTTGTCTTCTTTCAGGGACACTCGGCACCGGGAATCTACGCCCGCGCTTTCCTTGAGGGCCGACTAAGCAAATCGCAACTGGAAGGCTTCAGACAGGAAGTGAAAGGCCAAGGCCTTTCCTCTTATCCCCATCCCTGGTTGATGCCCGACTTCTGGCAGTTCCCCACCGTGTCGATGGGCCTTGGCCCGATCCAGGCGGTCTACCAGGCGCGCTTCATGCGCTACCTGCAAAACCGAGAATTTATCTCCCACTCGGACCGGAAAGTCTGGGCCTTTGTCGGGGATGGCGAAATGGACGAGCCGGAGTCGACCGGGGCGCTGGGCCTCGCCGGCCGGGAACGTCTCGATAACCTGGTGTTTGTCGTCAACTGCAATCTGCAACGGCTGGATGGCCCTGTTCGGGGCAACGGCAAGATCATTCAGGAATTGGAAGGGACTTTCCGGGGTGCCGGCTGGAATGTCATCAAACTGATCTGGGGATCGTACTGGGACAAACTCCTGATGCGCGACACCAAAGGGCTGCTGAAACAACGGATGGAAGAGGCGCTGGATGGTGAATACCAGGCCTTCAAGAGCAAGGACGGCGCCTTCGTCCGGGAACAGTTTTTCGGCAAGTATCCGGAACTTGCGGCCATGGTGGCCAATATGACCGATGAAGATATCTGGCGGCTCAACCGCGGCGGCCACGATCCGCACAAGGTCTACGCGGCCTACGCCCAGGCTGCAGCCCATCGGGGCCAACCCACGGTCATCCTCGCCAAAACCGTCAAGGGTTACGGCATGGGAGAATCCGGCGAAGGCCAGAACATCACCCACAGCCAGAAGAAAATCACTGACGAATCACTGCTGGAGTTCCGTGACCGATTCCGGATTCCCCTGGAAGACGAGGCCGTGCTGGCGTGTGAGTTTTTTCACCCGGGCGATGACAGTCCCGAGGTGCGCTACCTCAAAGAGCGCCGTAGCGCGCTCGGTGGCAGCCTGCCCGCCCGTGCGGATGAAGCGCCCACCCACGCGACGCCGGACCTGTCGCTCTTTCAGTCACAACTTGACGGCAGTGGAGATCGCGAGATCTCCACCACCATGGCCTTTGTCAGGCTTCTCACGGCCCTTACCCGGGACAAAACCCTGGGCCGCTATGTGGTACCGATCGTGCCCGACGAATCGCGCACCTTCGGCATGGAAGGCATGTTCCGCCAGCTCGGCATCTATGCACCGAAGGGACAACTGTATATCCCCGAAGACGCAGACCAGCTGATGTATTACCGGGAAGATATTCAGGGCCAGGTATTGCAGGAAGGCATTACCGAAGCCGGCGCGATGTCTTCGTGGATCGCAGCGGCGACCTCCTACAGCAATCATGGCATCGCCATGATCCCCTTTTACATCTTCTATTCCATGTTCGGCCTGCAACGGGTGGGTGATCTCGCCTGGGCAGCGGGTGACCAGCAGGCCCGGGGATTCCTGATCGGCGGTACCGCCGGACGCACTACCTTGGCGGGCGAAGGGCTTCAGCACCAGGACGGACACAGCCTGCTGATGGCCGCCAGTATCCCAAACTGTGTCTCATACGATCCGACCTTCAGTTATGAACTGGCCGTGATCGTGCACGACGGGATCCGGCGGATGTATACCGATCAGGAAAACGTTTTCTATTACATCACTGTAATGAATGAAAATTATCCACATCCGCCGATGCCTGAAGGTGTCAGGGATGGAATCCTTCAGGGGATGTACCCACTACACCAGAGCCCGCGGGGGCGTAAAGCCGCACCCCGGGTCCAGCTTTTCGGCAGCGGTACCATCTTGCGGGAATCCATGGCGGCCGCCCAGCTGCTGGAGCAGGATTTCGGGGTACTGGCCGACCTGTGGAGCGTGACCAGCTACAACGAACTGGCGCGTCAGGGACGCGAAGCCACCCGCTGGAACCGCCTGCACCCGGATGAGGCAGCTCGACCAATTTATGTCAGCGAACAACTTGCCGACACACAAGGGCCCATCATCGCTGCCACAGACTACAACCAGGCTTACGCCGACCAGATACGGGAGTTCATCAGCGACCGCCGCTTCGTGGTGCTCGGCACCGACGGCTACGGCAGGAGCGGGACCCGGGAGCAGTTACGCCGGTTCTTTGAGGTTGACCGATACCAGATTGCGCTCGCGGCATTGTCCGCGCTGGCAGATGAAAATTCCCTGCCCCGCTCAACGGTGACCGACGCCATCAGCCGGTACTCCCTGAACCCGGAAAAGCCGGACCCGGCTTTTGCATAGACTGCACAATCCATGAGCGACGCCCAGGACATCCTGGTTCCGGATATCGGCGATTTCGACAATGTCGATGTGATCGAGGTGCTGGTGGCGCCGGGAGACACGGTCGAGGTCGAGTCACCACTGATTACGCTTGAAAGTGACAAGGCAACGATGGATGTCCCCTCACCGGTTGCAGGCATCGTGACCGAGGTCCGAATTGCCGTTGGTGACCAGGTCTCTCAGGGAAGCCTGGTTGCGAAGGTCGAAGCGGCCACACCAGCCTCAAAGGCCGCTGCACCGATAGACGAAGCGCCCAAAAGCGCTGCAGATTCTGCACCTCGGCCCGAGCCGTCTGTCCCGGAGAAATCAGATCCTGCCCCGCCGGTCGCCCCACGCCCACCGCCTTCGCTGCCGCCGGCAATCGAATCAGACGAGGGACCGGTGCCCCATGCGAGCCCTGCTGTGCGGCGTTTTGCCCGCGAACTCGGTGCCGATCTTTCTAAGATCAGCGGCACCGGGACCCATGGCCGGATCCTGAAAGACGACGTTACTGCCTTTATCAAATCCGCGCTCTCACAAAGAGCCGCCGGTGCGCAAGGATCTTTCGGTCTGCCGGCCGTGCCCGAGGTCGATTTTTCCCGCTGGGGCCCGGTTGAAACCGAGCCGCTTTCCAGGATCAAGAAGATCTCGGGGCGCCATCTGCAGCGGGCCTGGCTTAACGTGCCGCATGTTACCCATCACGACGAGGCCGACATTACGGAACTGGAGGCGTTTCGAAAGACCCTGAAGAACGAAAGCGCCTACGCCGAGGTCCGCATCACCCTGCTGGGTTTTGTCATCAGGGCACTGGCGAGTGCCATGAAAGCTTTTCCGATCATGAACGCTTCGTTAGCCCCGGATGGTGAAAACCTCATATTCAAGCGCTACTTTCATGTCGGTGTGGCGGTGGATACCGAAAACGGCCTGGTGGTTCCGGTGTTGCGGAACGTAAACACCAAGGGCATTCTGGAACTCGCCGGAGAACTTGGCGACCTGAGTGCACGCGCCCGCGAAGGGAAACTCAAACCCGAAGAGATGCAGGGCGGATGCATCAGCATCTCGAGCCTGGGCGGCATTGGCGGCACCAGCTTTACGCCCATCGTCAACAGCCCGGAAGTGGCCATCCTGGGCGTCACCCGGGCGCAGATGAGGCCGCGCTGGGATGGAAACGCGTTTGCACCGCGCCTGATGCTGCCGCTGGATCTTTCCTATGATCATCGGGTTATCGATGGTGCCGAAGCGGCACGGGTCAGCGCTTTTATCGTATCGGCCCTTGAAGACTCGCGAAGACTGCTGCTCTAGCGCCAACCAACGGCCCTCAACCTCAAAGTACTGAAATCACCATCGCTACCCCAGATTCCACAACGCATCCCGAAGATCAGCCAGACACGGGCATGCACACGGCGGAGACCTTCGATCTCGCTGTCCTTGGCTCCGGGCCCGGCGGTTATACGGCGGCGTTCCGTGCGGCTGATCTTGGCCTCAAGGTCTGCCTGATCGAACGCTATCCCACGCTCGGCGGTGTCTGCCTGAATGTGGGCTGCATTCCCTCCAAGGCATTGCTGCACGCGGCACGGGTGATCGAAGAAACCCGGGAGATGCGCGCCCACGGCATCGATTTCGGAGAGCCCAAGATCGATCTTCCGCAGTTGGGCGGTTGGAAAGACAAGGTTCTTGGCCAGCTAACCGGAGGACTTTCCGCTCTTGCAAAAAAACGAAAGGTGCAGGTAATCAGCGGCATCGGCCGCTTTGCGTCGGCGCATGAATTCACTGTGGCGCGCTCTGCCGATGGAGCAAAAGAGCGCGTGCAATTCAAGCAGGCCATCATTGCCGCCGGATCGCAGGCGGTGACCCTGCCCGGCCTGCCGGACGATGACCGCATCTTTGACTCAACCGGGGCACTGGCGCTCAAGGCCATTCCGCCCCGTATGCTTGTCATCGGTGGCGGCATCATTGGCCTTGAAATGGCGACGGTCTACCTGGCTCTAGGCAGCAAGGTCAGTATCGTGGAGATGGCGCGCCAACTCATGCCGGGCGCCGATCCTGATCTTGTGAAACCGCTGGCCAAGCGTCTTGGCACCCAGTGTGAGGGTGTCTACCTCAATACCCGGGTCACAGCCGTTGAAGCGAACAAGCAGGAACTCAAGGTGAGTTTTGAGGGTGACAAGACGCCTGCCGATGGGTCTTATGATGCGGTGCTGGTCGCCGTTGGACGCTCGCCCAACGGCAATCACATTAACGCCGAGGCGGCGGGTGTCGCCGTCGACGCGCAGGGCTTTATCGCAGTGGATTCACAGCAGCGCACCAACCAAACGCATATCTTTGCTATCGGCGATATCGTCGGACAGCCGATGCTGGCACACAAGGCGACGCATGAAGGAAAGGCGGCTGCCGAGGTTGCCGCCGGTCTCAAGAGCGGCTTTGATGCGAGAGTGATTCCGTCAGTCGCCTACACCGATCCCGAAGTAGCCTGGGTGGGTATGACGGAAACCGAGGCCAGGGAACAGGGCATCGAATTCCAAAAAGGCGTATTTCCCTGGGCAGCAAGCGGCCGGGCCCTTGCCTTGGCGCGCAGTGAAGGATTTACCAAACTGCTTTTTGATCCCACAACGCAGCAGATCATCGGCGGCGGCATCGTCGGGCCCAATGCCGGAGACCTGATTGCCGAGGTTGGCCTTGCGATTGAAATGAACTGTGTCGCCCAGGATATCGGACTCACTGTGCACCCCCATCCCACCCTCTCGGAAACGGTTGCACTTGCGGCGGAGGCCTTCGAGGGAACGATCACGGATCTTTATCTGCCGCGCAAAACCTGACGCGGGCAAACGCAACTGCCTGTGTCGCCTGCACTCTCCTTTACTGTCGCCGGATCCGGGCCGCCGGTCCTCATTCTGCATGGCCTGTTCGGCTCGGCAGTGAACTGGCGGCGCATTGCCGATGCGCTTTGTCGCCGCTGGCAGGTCTTTTCTGTGGACCTGCCCAATCACGGGGATTCGCCCTGGACGGATGACATGTCGTACCCGGCTCAGGCCGAGGCGCTCGCGGGTTTCATTTCAGAACATGTGCCGGACCATCCCATTGTGATCGGACACAGCATGGGCGGTAAGGTGGCAATGGCGCTCGCGCTTGAAGGCGGCACCCCCCTTGCCGGCCTGATGGTCGTTGATATTGCGCCGGTGGCCTATCCGCATTCACACCGCTCCCTCGTGCAGTCGATGAAAGGGCTCGAGCTTACCTCCCTTCGCAGCCGCCGGGATGCTGCCCGGGCGCTTGAGGCGGAGATTCCCGATGACGGGCTGCGCCAGTTCCTGCTGCAGAACCTGAGGAATGTTGCGGGCACATTGCAATGGCGCGTCAATCTTGATGTGATCGACAGGCAGATGGACGCCCTGACCGGTTTCGACATTGCGCCCGGGCGCTCGGATACTCCTGCACTTTTTATCCATGGCGCGCAATCGGACTATGTCGCGCCCGGGATGGTGCCCGAAATAACGGCCCGCTTTCCCAAGGCGCGCCTGCTTTCCATCCAGGATGCAGGACACTGGCTTCATGTACAACAGCCGGGTGCGCTGATTGACGCCTTTGAGGCTTTTGCCGAGAACACCGGACCTTAGTTGCCGCCCCGTACCGCCAGGTAATTCTCAGTGGGCTTGATCACGCCCGAGGGACGTAGCAGATGGGAAACCGTAAACCCTGATTCACCGAGCAGCGCCGGCAGTCTCTGGTCCATGATCACGCCGCTGGAGTCGCACTGCGCTTCAAACACGATAAGACGCAATCGCGGGTTTTGCAGCGTGGCTTTCGCGCCACGCAGAACCTGATACTCCCAGCCTTCCACATCGATTTTCATGACGGTCGGGAAGTGTCCAACCTGCCGGCAATATTCATCCAGGGTGATTACCTCGACCTCAATCTTGCCGACGGGCTCCCGGTGGGGCCAGTCACCAAAACCGCTTTCGCCCGAGTCGCTGCCCCGGATCAACTGCTGTCGTCCGCTTTCATCAGACAGTCCCATCGGGACGATGCTGAGCGCTGTCTCGGGCCAGCCATTCAGCTGCCGCTGGCCATCCATCACGACACAGGTGTCAGGATCCGGCTCAAATGCCGCTACCGCAGCAACACCGCAAGAGAGCGCAAGACAACTGAAATAACCTGTGTTGGCGCCAATATCGAAAAAGATATCGTCACTTACGAATGATGCCGCGAGGTGATCCGTGACTTCCTGCTCATGAATCCGGTTACACAAGAGATTCCGTTGCAGCCAGTCCTTCTGGTCACAGGCAAAAAGGAATCCCGGCTGCGTACGAACCCGGATACGGTGCCGGCCAAACAGCTGCTCGATGAGGTCAAGCCGTCGCGCCTTACCGGGGGGTATCCGGGGACGGAACCAGAGCAAGCGTATCAGCGCCTCGATCACCCGGGGATAGTAGACCCCCGATACCGCAGTGGCACGGCTGTCCTTATCGCGCATCGGCAGATGCTCCGCTCAGCTGGTCACGCCTGCTCGAGTTCAACCAGCGTGCCGCAGAAATCTTTGGGATGCAGAAAAAGTACGGGTTTGCCGTGCGCGCCGGTACGGGGCTCGCCGCTGCCCAGCACTCGGGCGCCCTGCGCCTTGAGCTGGTCACGGGCTGCGAGAATATCGTCCACCTCATAACAGACGTGGTGCATCCCCCCGTCCGGGTGGCGCTCCAGAAACCGGCCGATCGGCGAATCGTCTCCCAACGGATGCAGCAGTTCAATTCGCGTGTTGTCGAGATCCACAAATACGGTGGTGACCCCATGATCCGGAAGGGCTTCCGGCGCCGAGACCTTCGCCCCCAGCGTATCCCGGTAGAGCGTTGCCGCTGTGTCCAGATCCGGCACCACAATAGCGACATGGTTCAGTCGTCCGATCATCAGGAATTCCCTCGGTCTTCAGTGAATTGATTGATGAGCTGATGCGCAGCGAGGCCGGGCGTCATGCGCCCTTTGACCACATCGAGCCGGATCCGCTCTACTTCACCCGCAATGTCGGGGTTCTTGAGGAACTGCTCCAGCAGCCCCTCATGCAGCGCCTGCATCATGGCATCGCTTGCCTGAACTTCCCGACGCGAGGCAAGCACACCTGAATCGCTGACGTGGGCGAAGAATGTCTCCATCTGGTCCAGCGCCTCAGCCACCCCGACATCACCAAGCGCGGACATGCCAAACACCGGGACCTTCCACCCGGGTGTGCGGGCCTGAAGAAACCCCGTCGCGGCGGCGTACTCCGAGACCGTGCGCTTAGCGGCCTGTTCAAGATCTCCGTCTGCCTTGTTGACCAGAATCAGGTCCGCCAGTTCCATAACACCGCGCTTGATCCCCTGAAGCTCGTCGCCGGAACCGGGCGCCAGCAGCAGCACAAACAAGTCAGTCATTGAGGCGACCCGAAGTTCGGACTGACCAACGCCGACGGTTTCGACGATGACTCGGTCGAATCCTCCTGCCTCGCAAAGCGCAATGGCCTCGCGGGTGAACCGCCCCACCCCCCCCTCGGTGCCGGATGAGGGCGACGGCCGGACGAAGGCTTTTTCGCTGGCGGACAACTGCGGCATTCGGGTTTTGTCGCCGAGTATCGATCCCCCGCTGATGACAGAGCTCGGATCCACAGTCAGTACCGCCACCGAATGGCCGCGGTCGATCATGTGTCCGCCAAGAGATTCAATAAAGGTGGACTTGCCGGCCCCCGGCGGCCCGGTGATCCCGATCCGCAGGCTTGACTGCGCACAGGCCGGCAGCTCTGCGAGCATTTCACGCGCCTGTGCCTGATGCTCCTTCAATCCGGACTCGACCAGCGTGATCGCCTGTGCCAGTGCCCGGCGATCCTGGTTGCCGATGGCGGCCGCCAGCAAGGCCGTGCTATTCACGCAGATGTCTCCCTCACAAACTCTACGACCTGCTGGTCGACTTCAAGCGCCTCACCCGGCTTTGCATGCAGGCACAACACCGTACCGTCGCGCTCTGCCCGAATCACGTTTTCCATCTTCATCGCCTCGATCACCGCGATTTCATCACCGGTCTTGACCACATCACCCTCGGTTACTGCCACAGATACCAGAAGACCGGGCATGGGCGAGAGCGCCAGATGTGAAAGATCGGGCGCAACCTTGCGGGGCATCAGGGGATACAGGGCGGCACTGTGAGGTTCAAGAACCATCGCCCCGATGCTGGCACCGCTATGAAACACCTCGTATCGCGACCCGGTTCGACTGAGCTGGGCTGTCGACCCGATGCCGTCCGCCGAAAAATCGATGACAGCATCAAACGCACTCCCCGCCATCTCAAGCAAGATCGCCTGCCCGTCCACGGTCACCTGCCAGTGGCTTTTTTCGGCGGTGACGGCAACTTCGTACTGGACGGTATCGATCTGGACATATCGCGTTGCGCCCGGCGACACCACAGGCCCCGTAGAAATATCCTCACGCAGAAGCCAGCTTTGGTGCACCACGGCGATCAGCGCCACGATCCGGTGAACCACAGCCTGAGACAACGCGTTACCGGCAAACCCCTCGGGAAACTCCTCTTCAATAAAACCGGTGGTGATGTCTCCCGACAGGAAACGGGGGTGCTGCACCAGGGCTGCAAGAAACGGGATATTGCTCTGGATACCCCTGATCTCGAAACGGTCGAGCGCGCGCAGCATGGTCTTCGCTGCGCTCTCCCGGTCAGGACCGTGGGTCACCAGCTTGGCAACCATCGGATCGTAGTGAAGGCTGACCTCGCCACCTTCACAGATGCCCGTATCCACCCGCACACCCTGCGCATCATCCGGTGGGCGAAAACGCAGGATCCGACCGGAGGACGGCAGAAACCCCCGGTAGGGGTCTTCCGCATAAACCCGGGACTCCAGCGCCCAGCCGCTGATCCCGATGTCCTGCTGGGTCAGCGTCAGTTTTTCCCCTGCGGCAATCCGCAGCATCCACTCTACAAGATCGACCCCGGTAACAAGCTCCGTGACCGGGTGTTCGACCTGCAGGCGTGTGTTCATCTCCAGGAAATAGAAGTTACGCGCTTGATCGACAATGAACTCCACCGTACCCGCGGAGGTGTAGCCAACCGCCTTGGCGAGCGCCAGTGCCTGCACTCCCATTTGTTCGCGAAGGGACGCATCCACAAACGAAGACGGGGCCTCTTCCACGACCTTCTGGTGGCGGCGCTGAATGGAGCACTCGCGCTCATTGAGGTGGATGTGGTTACCGTGATGATCCGCCAGCACCTGGATTTCGATATGCCGCGGCTGGCTGACGAATTTCTCGATGAATACCCGGTCATCAGAGAAACTCGAGCGCGCTTCACTGGATGCCCGTTCAAAACCCTCGCGACACTCGTCATCGTCAAAGGCAATCCGCATGCCCTTGCCGCCCCCGCCTGCACTTGCCTTGAGCATGACGGGGTAACCGATCTGCCCGGCACGGTTGACGGCATCGCCGGCATCCTTAAGGACCTCGTTAAAACCGGGAATGGTCGGCACACCGGCGCTCTCGGCCAGAGCCTTGGAGGCAATCTTGTCGCCCATAAGCGCAATCGCCTTTGCCGGCGGGCCCA
>CAYSMI010000015.1:7117-18770 GCA_964432165.1 uncultured Acidiferrobacter sp. | reverse complement strand
AGGTCACCAAGAAATCGGCCACCAGGAACGCGCCCGCCAGGAAAACGGCCAAGAAACGGCGCGCCCGTAGCCGATAACGGCCAAGAGGGTTCGATGGGTTTTTATCCTCTTTCACGGTTGCGCCGTCTTCGTAAAGATGCCTTCAGCCGCGCGCTGGTGCGGGAGAGCACGCTTGGCGTTGACGATCTCATTCAACCGGTCTTTGTCTGTGAGGGGTCGGCCGTGTGCGAGGCGGTACCTTCCATGCCCGGCGTTGAAAGGGTCAGCCTCGATCTTCTGCTGGAGCGGGCCAAAAGGCTCGACGATCTGGGCATTCGTGCCATTGCCTTGTTTCCAGTTGTGGATGCCGGTGGCAAGACGGCCGATGCCAAAGAGGCGTTTAACCCCGATGGACTCGTTCCGAGAGTGGTCAGCGCGCTTCGGGAGGCGGTGCCTGACATGGGCATCATCACCGATGTCGCCCTGGACCCTTACACCAATCACGGACAGGACGGCCTGCTCGATGACTCGGGCTATGTGACCAATGACGCCACCGTGGAAACCCTGGTCCGCCAGGCCCTGTGTCATGCCCGTGCTGGTGCACAGGTGGTGGCCCCGTCGGACATGATGGATGGGCGGATCGGCGCCATCCGCCAGGCGCTGGAGGACGAAGGTTTGGTCAATACCCGAATCCTCGCCTATTCGGCGAAGTACGCCTCGTCCTTTTATGGGCCGTTTCGTGACGCGGTGGGTTCAGCCGGGAACCTCGGCGGAGGAAACAAGTACACCTACCAGATGGATCCCGGGAACAGCGACGAGGCTTTGCGGGAGATTGAACTCGATCTTGCCGAGGGCGCGGATATGGTGATGGTCAAGCCGGGAATGCCCTACCTCGATATCGTGCTCCGGGTAAAGCAGGAGTTCGGTGTGCCGACCTTTGTGTATCAGGTCAGCGGGGAGTATGCGATGCTGTGTGCCGCTGCCAACAACGGCTGGCTCGACCGTGATGCCGTGGTGATGGAGTCGCTGCTCGCGTTCAAGCGTGCCGGCGCAGATGCAATATTGACTTACTTCGCCGAGGAAGTCGCGACGGTGCTGCGCCAGCATTAACTGCCCCGGGTGTTTTTCGCCCGTGAATCGTTCTCTGGCCTGTCAATCAATAGTCTCCCGAGCCTTTCATCATGATAGCCAAGCCCCGCCCCACCAAAATCGTGCTGCACCAGCAGTCCCGCACGCTGGAAGTCGCGTTCGATGACGACAATGTCTTTAACCTCTCCTGTGAGTACCTGAGAGTCTTCTCCCCATCCGCCGAGGTCAGGGGTCACGGACCGGGACAGGGAGTCCTGCAGACCGGCAAAGAGCATGTCAATATCTCAGCGGTTGAGTCGGTGGGGGCTTACGCAGTGAAACTCGTTTTCGATGATGGGCACGATTCGGGTATCTACTCCTGGGAAACGCTCTACGAACTCGGATCCCGGCAGGAAGACTACTGGCAGGCCTATCTTGAGGAACTGGAAAAGGCGGGTTACGAACGTCAGCCTACGGAATGAGCACCTCCGCTGACACCAGTGAAATAGCCGTTCGATGAACGAGGGGTCAACACATTTTGGTTTTAGTGAGGTAGCGTCAGCACAGAAGGCGGACAAGGTCGGTGAGGTCTTCACCTCGGTCGCAGGTCGTTACGATCTGATGAACGATCTGATGTCTCTGGGCACCCACCGGCTGTGGAAAGATTTCGCCGTGGCCCGAAGCGGCGTGCGCGCGGGACAACATGTTCTCGATGTTGCCGCTGGCAGCGGCGACATGACGACACGGTTTGCAAAGCAGGTAGGCGCATCAGGCCGGGTTGTGATGACCGACATCAATCCGGGCATGCTGGAGTGTGGCCGTGCGCGGTTGCTCGACAAAGGCATCAGCCCCAACGTCAAGTTGCTGCTCGCCGACGCTGAGACGCTGCCCTTCGCGCCGCATCAGTTTGACTGTGTGAGCATTGCATTTGGCCTTCGCAACGTGACCCACATCCCCAAAGCCCTGGCATCAATGGCGAGCATGCTCAAGCCGGGTGGACGTGTGCTGATACTCGAGTTTTCGCATCCGGTTTCAGACCTGTTATCACGCGCCTACGATCTTTTTTCCTTCTCTGTGATCCCGCCGCTGGGCCGGATGGTCACCGGCGACGAAGCCAGTTACCGCTATCTGGTCGAATCCATCAGACGCCACCCCGACCAGGACACCTTGAGCCAGATGATGACTGATGCTGGGCTTGAAGATGTGCGTTATCACAACCTCAATGGTGGGATCGTGGCCGTGCATACCGGCTTTCGTTACTGAGACTTATCCCGTGAATCCGATCGCACTTCGTCTCGAAGGTATTTTGAACCGGGTCATCCGCGATTCGGGCGCCGATCAGCATCTGCGCAATCTCGAGGGTCGGGTCGTTGCTGTCTCGATTCGGGGCCTGGATGTGACCGGTTACGCTGCCGTGAGCAACGGTGCTATCCGTGTGGTAGGTACGCCTGACGAGGCGCCTGATATTACCGTCTCGGGTACACCGGGCGCCCTGATGCAACTTTGCCGTCGCGGTGCTGATCCGGAGCTTTTTCGAACCGGGTCGGTGCGCATCGAGGGTGATGCCCAGTCGATGCTTGATATCAAGGCCTTGTTTTCGGCGCTCGATTTTGATGCTGAGGAAGCGCTCGCGCAGATACTGGGGGACACTTTGGCCCGCAAGGCCGCGAATGGCGTGCGGTCCCTGAGTCGTTGGGCAAAAGGTGCGGCGGATTCCGGCGCAGCAGGTCTTGCCGAAACGCTGGTCGAGGAAACGCGTCTTCTGGCAAGCAGACCCCGTGCAGAGCGTTTTATCGATAACGTTGAAACGCTGCGTGACGATATGGCGCGCCTGCAGCAACGGATCGAGCGGTTGCGGGCCGCTGCCAAACCCGGATAAACCCCCATGGGCTGTAGCAGTTCCTGGCGCTTGCTGCGCATTGTCCATGTTCTGGTGCGGCACGGGCTGGATGAATTCGTCTTTCGCCTGCACCTGCTTCGCCCCTACCGCTTTACGCTTTGGCTTTTGCCCGGTTTTTGGTTCTGTGACCGTTCCGCCGAGCGAGGCCAGCGGCTGCGCGAAGCACTGGAAGAGCTCGGCCCGATCTTCGTCAAGTTCGGCCAGGCTCTGTCGACCCGTCCCGACCTGATCCCCGACGACATCGCCACGCAGTTAACCCGCCTTCAGGATGACGTACCGCCTTTTCCGGGGGCATCCGCGCAGGCGGTGGTTGAGCAGTCTCTGAATGCACCTCTCTCAGAACATTTCGCCAGTTTTGATCTCGAACCGTTGGCCTCGGCGTCCGTCGCACAGGTTCATGGTGCGACCCTCAAAGACGGCACCGACGTAGTCGTCAAGGTGCTTCGCCCCGGGATTGAGGAGGTGATCGATCAGGATCTGGCACTGCTCTACCAACTGGCGCGTCTGGCAGACCGGCACTGGCCGGATGCCAAGCGGTTGCGCCCGCTGGAGGTTGTGTCCGATTACGACAAAACCGTCCATGATGAGCTGGACATGATGCGCGAAGGCGCCAATGCCAGCCAGCTGCGCAGCAACTTTCCAGACTCGGAAATGATTTATGTGCCCCGGGTCTACTGGGAACACAGTCGACGCCAAGTGCTGGTGATGGAGCGTATCGACGGCATCCCGATCCGGGACGTTGATGCCATAAAAAGAGCGGGTGTTGATCTTCGCAAGCTCGCCCATAATGGTGTGGAGATCTTTTTTACCCAGGCCTTTCGCGACGGGTTCTTTCATGCGGATATGCATCCGGGGAACATCTTTGTCAGCCAAGAGGGGCAATACCGGGCCGTGGACTTTGGGATCATGGGTACCCTGGGTGAGGCGGATAAACAATATCTCGCCGAGAACCTGCTGGCATTTTTCAACCGCGACTACCGGGCGGTTGCGATGGCGCACCTGCGCGCGGGCTGGGTGCCAGCGTCAACCCGGGTTGATGAATTCGAAGCAGCGGTGCGCACCGTTTGCGAACCGATTTTTGCACGGCCCATCAGCGAGATTTCTTTTGGCCATCTGGTGATTCGGCTGTTTCAGGTGGCGAGGCGTTTTGATATGCCGGTTCAGCCCCAGCTGGTGCTGCTGCAGAAAACGCTCCTCAATATTGAGGGTCTCGGCAGGCAGTTGTACCCACAGCTGGATTTATGGGAGACGGCCAAGCCGTACCTGGAAAGGTGGATGCGCGAACAGATCGGACCCAAGGCCTTTGTGAAAACACTTCGTCGCGAGCTGCCGGCGGTCCTGCCCCTTCTGCCGGAGTTGCCGGGACTGGTGCACGAGCTGTTGCGCCGGCAGCGGGACGGCGAGCTTTATATTCGCACCGGCGACGATGAGGAAAGAAAGTCCCTGGAGCACGCGCTTAAGGCGTGCGCCCGCCAGCGTAATGGCCTCGCTGCAGGGGCTGCGCTACTGCTCGGGGCGATTGCAGTATCGCTGGTCTCCCGGTCTTTAGATCTGGGTGTCATCACAGATCTTGTGGCCACCGGGCTGACCCTCGGCGGCGGGATCGTTCTGGCAGTGTCGCTGCTGGGCCGGCGCGGCTCGCGTTGACGCGTTCCGCCAAATGACGGACAAAGTGGCTGGCAGTTGTCCGCCGGGGCCTAAATCCAACCTTTTTACTTGGTTTTTACAGCAAAATCCCTATAATTACGCTTGGTAATGAGTGGCAAGCTCCGACGGCTGGAGTTTTCCCCAGAAAAGACCGCTTGTTCGTCAATCTTTCTTCACTTCAGGAATTTAAGGGAGTCAAGACCAATGAGGTTAACAACTAAAGGCCGTTACGCCGTGACCGCCATGCTCGACCTTGCCCTGCAGGAAGGCAAAAGGCCGGTTACGTTACAGGATATTGCGGTGAATCAGGAAATCTCGCTCTCGTATCTGGAACAATTGTTCGCCAAATTAAGAAAGGCGGATCTGGTCCGTGGTACCCGGGGACCCGGCGGAGGTTACCGGCTCGCGAGAAAGATGAATGCGATCTCAATCGCGGAGGTAATTGCTGCGGTTGATGAGACGGCCGATATGACCCGCTGCGGCGGCAAGTCGGACTGTCTTGACGGTGAGAAATGCCTTACCCACGAGTTGTGGTTGGAACTTAGCGAGAAGATTTTCGAATTCCTGAACGGCATCACCCTTGGCGACCTGGTGCGCCGGCCGGAGGTGATCGCGGTGGCGGAGCGTCAGGAGGCGGTGCGCGAAGGCCTTCGCACCGGACGTCTCAAGACCGTAGTGGTGGAGGCCGACGCGGCCATCGGAAATCTCAAGTGAACCGATCCCTACTGATTTCAAATCTGAGAGAGGCAAGTGAATACGGCAGTTAAAGAACTGGGTGAACTGGTCGGGCGCGAGTACAAGGAAGGTTTCGTTACCGACATCGAAGCGGATACGCTGCCGCCCGGCCTTGATGAAAGCGTGATCCAGTTTCTGTCAGGGAAAAAATCGGAGCCCGATTTTATTTTGCAGTGGCGGCTTGACGCGTTCCGCCGGTGGCAGGAAATGGTGGCCCCCGACTGGGCCCACGTTCATTACGCACCTATCGATTTTCAGGCGATCAGTTATTACTCGGCGCCAAAGCGCGATGAAGACAGACCCAAGAGCCTGGACGAAGTCGATCCGAAACTGCTGGAGACTTATGACAAGCTCGGGATCCCGCTGGAAGAACAAAAGGCCCTTGCCGGCGTCGCGGTTGACGCGGTGTTTGACAGTGTCTCTGTCGCCACCACCTTCAAGGACAAACTGGCAGAAGTCGGTGTGATCTTCTGTCCGTTGTCTGAGGCTATGGCAAACCATCCGGAACTTGTCCGCGAGTACCTGGGCTCGGTGGTGCCGCCCAGCGACAACTTCTATGCGGCACTGAATTCGGCGGTGTTTACCGAAGGGTCGTTTGTTTACGTGCCCAAGGGGGTGCGCTGCCCGATGGAACTGTCCACCTATTTCCGGATCAACGCACTCAACACCGGGCAGTTCGAGCGGACCCTGATCATTGCCGATGAAGGCAGTTACGTGAGTTACCTGGAAGGCTGCACGGCGCCCATGCGCGACGAAAACCAGCTGCACGCGGCTGTGGTGGAACTCGTGGCGATGAAGGATGCCAAGATCAAGTACTCCACCGTGCAGAACTGGTATCCCGGCGATGAAGAGGGCCGGGGCGGCATCTATAACTTTGTGACCAAGCGCGGAGCCTGCCGAGGGGACAACGCCAAAATTTCATGGACTCAGGTTGAAACGGGTTCGGCCATTACCTGGAAATACCCAAGCGTGCTGCTGGAGGGCAACCATTCGACGGGCGAATTTTATTCGGTGGCGCTGACCAATAACTGTCAGCAGGCGGATACTGGAACCAAGATGGTGCACATCGGGGAACATACCTCCAGCACGATTATCTCCAAGGGTATTTCCGCCGGACGCGGGCAGAACGCCTACCGGGGCCTGGTCAAGATCTTAAAGGGCGCCAAACAGGCGCGTAACTACTCGCAGTGTGATTCGTTGTTAATGGGGGACCGGTGCGGCGCGCATACCTTCCCCTATATCGAGGTAAAAAATCCCACGGCCACCATCGAGCACGAAGCGACCACCTCGAAGATCGGTGAGGATCAGTTGTTTTACTGTCGTCAGCGCGGGCTTTCCGAAGAAGACGCGGTGTCCATGATTGTCAACGGATTCTGCAAAGAGGTGTTCCGTGAACTGCCGATGGAGTTCGCTGTGGAAGCGCAGAAACTGCTGGGTATCAGCCTTGAGGGCGCAGTGGGCTGACTATTGGGCGACGCTATTGGCTCGCCCTGATTCAATTTGACGTACGGAGTGACCAATAACAACATGCTGAAGATAAGCGATCTTAAAGTCACGGTTGACGGAAAGGCCATTCTGAACGGTGTGGATCTGGATGTGAGTCCGGGAGAAGTTCACGCCATCATGGGACCGAACGGCTCGGGCAAGAGCACTTTGGCCAACGTCATCGCAGGGCGTGACGACTACGAGGTCACAAACGGGTCTGTCTCGTTCATGGGAAATGACCTGTTGTCGATGGCGCCTGAGGATCGTGCGCGCGAAGGCGTGTTTCTCGCCTTCCAGTATCCGGTCGAGATTCCGGGTGTTGCGAACATTGCGCTGCTGAAGGAAGGATTGAATGCCGCCCGCCGGCACCGCGGCGAGCCGGAACTGGATGCACTCGACTTCCTGAAACTCGTTCGCGAGAAACTCAAGCTGGTCGAGATGAAAGAGGAATTCCTCTACCGTTCGGTCAACGAGGGCTTCTCCGGAGGTGAAAAGAAGCGCAACGAGATTTTCCAGATGGCGATACTCGAGCCCCGCCTCGCGGTCCTCGATGAAACAGATTCCGGGCTGGATATCGATGCGCTGAAGATCGTTGCCGGCGGCGTCAATGCGCTGCGTTCAGAGGAGCGTTCCGTAATTTTGGTCACGCACTACCAGCGTCTGCTCGACTACATTGTCCCGGACAGGGTGCATGTGCTGGCGGAGGGCCGCATCGTGCGCTCCGGAGACAAGCAGCTGGCACTCGATCTCGAAGAGCGCGGCTACAGCTGGATCGATACCTCGGCCAGCACGGCAACCGCATGAGCGCTATAGAAGCTCACGCCGCGTCCTATGTCGAGGCGCAGCAGAGCAAGGCTGGCGAGCTGCCGGCAGCGGGCGTCGCGGCGCTTGATCGCAGCCGCGCAAAAGCACTGGACCTGCTCAGCGAGCGAGGCCTGCCATCCCAGCGCGATGAGGACTGGAAGTACACCTCCATCAAGCCGATTACCCGTTCCCGGTTCAGCCCGGCGATACCGGGGAATGACTGCCCGGAAGACTTTGTCGCCGCTGCGGCGATCGAGAACCTTGATCCCTGGCAACTGGTATTCGCAGATGGCTTTTATTTGCCGCGCCGTTCGAAGGCAAACGGTCTGCCGGAGGGTGTTCAGGTTACGGGCCTTGCTGATGCGCTGACGAAGAAACCGGAATCGATCGCTGACCGGCTGGGATCGGTCATGGGGGAGATCCCGCATGGATTTGCGGCAATGAACTCCGCATTTGTCGGTGACGGCGCCCTCGTGGAGATCGCACCGGGGGTGCAACTGGAAAAGCCCATTGAACTGCTGTTTGTTTCGGGGTGCAGCGGGGAGGGCTTCCTGAGCCTGCCGCGTAATCTGGTGATACTCGGGGAGGGCAGCCAGGCGAATGTCATCGAGCGTCATCTCTCGTTCAGTCAAGAGCGGTCTCTCAGTAATGCACTTACCGAAATCATTCTGGAAAAAGACGCGACGCTGAATTTCTGCAGTGTGCAGGATCAGGCTGAACGCACCTTCCACGTGGGCGGCTTGTTTGCCCGTCTGGCCGAATCCGCAAAACTCAAAGCGACGACGGTAACCGTGGGAAAGGCATGGGTACGCAATGATGCCCGGATCAATTTGGATGCCGAGCGGGCTTACGCGAGCCTTGACGGGGCCTACCTTGCTTTCGGGCGCAGTCATGTCGACAACCACACCCATATTTCGCATAACGCGCCCGAGTGCACCAGCCGCGAGTGTTACAAAGGCGTGCTCGGTGACCGTGGCCACGCGGTGTTTCATGGCCGAATCGTGGTGCAGCCGGGTGCGCAGAAAACCGACTCTGCGCAGAGCAACCAGAACCTGCTGCTCTCCGCCGACGCCGAGATCGATACCAAACCCCAGCTCGAGATCTACGCCGACGATGTGAAATGCGCTCATGGTGCGACCGTCGGCCAGTTGGACGAGGCAGCCCTTTTCTATATCGTTTCGCGTGGCGTTGACCGGGCGACAGCCCGGCGTATGCTGACCCACGCATTCGCCGCCGAGGTCCTTGAGGGTGTTGAGCCCCCGGCGTTGCAAACGCATCTTGCATTGCGGGTGTCGGGCCAGTTGTCTTCGGCTTCCGCGCAGGCGAGCGCGCCATGATGAATCCCGCGATGGGCTTGGAGCCGGTTGCAGCGCTGGATGCGGCAGCGCTGCGTGGTGATTTCCCGATATTGCACCAGCAGATTAACGGGCACCCGCTGGTATACCTCGATAACGGCGCCACCACCCAGAAACCCGCTAGCGTGATCGACGCGATGGCTGAGTTCTACCATCACGACAATGCCAATGTGCACCGCGGCGTACACCGGCTCAGCCA
This sequence comes from uncultured Acidiferrobacter sp., assembly GCA_964432165.1. GTDB lineage: Bacteria > Pseudomonadota > Gammaproteobacteria > Arenicellales > UBA868 > UBA868. The sequence goes on along the minus strand of CAYSMI010000015.1, from coordinate 9,598 downwards.
GCGTGCCAGCGACCGCTTCGATAGCGCCCGCGAGCAGGTCCGGTCGCTGATCAATGCTGCGTCCACGGCAGAGGTAATTTTCACCCGCGGTACCACCGAAGCGATCAATCTGGTGGCCCAGAGTTACGGGCGGTCGAGCGTGAAAAGCACTGACGAGATTCTGGTCAGTGCGATGGAGCACCACGCGAATATCGTGCCCTGGCAATTGCTGTGTGACGAGACCGGCGCCACCCTTCGGGTGGCTCCCATGAATGATGCAGGTGAGCTGCTGCTCGATGCATTTACGGAACTGCTGTCGGAAAGGACCCGTATCGTTGCGCTGACCCACGTCTCCAACGCATTGGGGACGGTCAATCCGGTCCGCGACTTTGCCCGTCTCGCGCACGCGGCCGGTGCGGTGGTGGTGGTCGATGGCGCCCAGTCGGTTGCCCACGGACCGGTGGATGTACAGCGGCTGGAATGCGATTTTTTTGCTTGCTCCGGTCACAAGCTGTACGGACCGACGGGAATCGGCGTGCTTTATGGCCGCGAGGCCCTGCTGGAGGATATGCCGCCGTGGCAGGGCGGCGGGGACATGATCCGCACGGTCAGTTTCGAGGGTTCAACCTGGAACACGCTGCCTCACAAGTTCGAAGCGGGCACACCGCATGTCGCCGGCGCGGTCGGCCTGTCCGCGGCCATTGATTATCTGAACGGAATTGGTCTTGATGCCATTGCGGCACATGAACGGGCGCTCCTTGACTGTGCCACCGAAAAGGCGAAATCCCAGGCGGGCATGCGGATCATCGGCAATGCCTCAGACAAGGCGGCGATTGTGTCGTTTGAGCTGGAGGGCATCCACCCGCACGACGTTGGAACCATCCTCGACTCGGCTGGGGTAGCCATTCGTACCGGCCATCATTGCGCCATGCCGGTCATGCAGTTTTTTGGTGTGCCGGCGACGGCTCGGGCGTCATTCGGCCTGTACAACACAACCGATGACGTTGATGCGCTGTTCGGTGCAATCGGCGAGGCGCAGGCCCTGTTTGCCTGATGAACGAGTTACGGCAGCTTTACCAGGAAGTGATCTTTGATCACAACCGCAGCCCCCGCAATTTCGGCAGGCTGGAGCATCCGACACATCAGGCGGAGGGGATTAACCCCCTGTGTGGGGACGCGTTGACGGTGTACCTGATGCTGGACAAAGACGACCGAATCGAAACCGTCTGTTTCGAGGGACAAGGTTGTGCCATATCGACCGCCTCAGCATCACTCATGACGGAAACGCTGAAGGGGGTTTCGGTAACTGAGGCCGATGCCTACTTCGATGCTTTTCACGCTCTGGCGACGGGCGACACGCCGCCCGCAACCGGGCTCGAACTATCCAAGCTTGAGGTCCTGAGCGGGGTTCAGGAATACCCCGCCCGGGTCAAATGCGCGACACTCGCATGGCATGCAGTGCACTCAGCGCTTCACAACCGTGGCACAAAGGTCACTACAGAATGACGCCCGATCAGGGGCGGCAAACGCACACTGAAGGACCATGAACAGCACAACCGAACCAGAAGAGCTGGCCCCCGCCTCAACGGAGGTCGTCGATCAGACTGATGCCGCAGAGGCGACCGGCGGAACGGACAATCCGCCCTCGGTCAGTCTCACCTCGCTTGCACCGGATGACACGCTGCTGAATCGCGTGATCGCTGGCGTGCGCGAGGTCTATGATCCTGAAATCCCGCTCAACATATACGACCTTGGCCTGATTTACCGGATCGATATCAGCGAAGAAAGCCATATCGCTATCGATATGACGCTGACTTCCCCGATGTGTCCTGTGGCAGGATCACTGCCAGGGGAGGTGGAGATGGCGGCGCGCGGTGTCGATGGGGTTTCGGATGTTGTCGTCGAACTGGTCTGGGATCCGCCCTGGGGCCCTGAAGTCATGAGTGAGGCCGCACGGCTCGAACTCGGGATTTTCTGATGAGTGAGTGGGTTCGCGTAGCGCCTGCCGATGAGGTGCAGGCCGAAACTCCGCTGGCGGCCAATCTCGATGACGAAACGGTTGTGCTGGTCCGGCTGGGTGACGAGATCGTTGCTCTGGAAGATTTGTGCACGCACGATGGAGGCGAGATCTCTAGCGGCTGCATTGTGGATGATGCAATCGAGTGCCCCCGGCACGGTGCCCGTTTTTGCCTGCGTACCGGAGAGGCGCTTTCTCCGCCGGCCTACGAAGGCCTGCATGTATTTCCGGTCCGTATTGAAGACGGTTTCGTGTGCGTACGGGATGACCGTTGGGACTGAGCTCCCCGGGCGCTGGGCTTATCCGGAACTTCTTCGCCGCCGGTAGCGTTCTGTCAGCCACAGCAGCGGGCCCAGTATCGCGACCTCGATAGCCACGGCCCACAGGTTGTGAACCGAGAAAATATCCCGCATCACGCCACCGAGACCGACACCCTGAGCACCATGACTGAAATTGCTGAACAGCGTTACCGGAGCGATAGTGTA
>CAYSMI010000015.1:0-7017 GCA_964432165.1 uncultured Acidiferrobacter sp. | reverse complement strand
CACCCTGAGCACCATGACTGAAATTGCTGAACAGCGTTACCGGAGCGATAGTGTAATGATCATCGAAAGGCCACAGCAGCGGGACGCCATACGGGGCGCCAAGGTCTGCTGCCAGGGTGTCAGCCAGCACGTGACCCAGGTATACCGCAAAGATGACAAAGACCTGGCCTTTGGACAGGCTGCGCAAGACCAGCGCGAGCACGATGGTGAAAACGATGGCGGCCGCAACCGAGTGGGTCGGGCCATGGTGAAACCGGTTCGGGTCGCCGATCAGTATCCCGGGCACAAAGTCGAGGTCGGGTGCGATGGCGGCGAAGAGCACCAGCACTGGCCACCAGCGCGTAAAGACCTCGCGGGGTTTGGGCACCCCGGATATTGCGAAGGCGAACAAGACGTGTCCAACCGGACTGGGCATGGAAGCGGATCCTGCTGATGAAAGACGTGAAGGAGCAGACTCAGGCGTCCAGCCCCTCAAGACGTGAAAACTATGCGCTGCATGTGCGCGTCATTACACGCTGGAGTGATTATGACATGCTCGGACACGTCAACAATGTGGAGTACTACCGCTATTTTGAGACCGCGATCCTGACTTTGCTGCGCGAGACCGGCCTTGACTGGCAGCATGATCCTGTCATCCCGCTCGCCGCCGAGAATGGCTGTTCTTTTCTTAAATCCGTGGCGGTGTCTGGTCATGTTGACATCGGTGTGCGGATTGCACACCTTGGCAACAGCAGTGTGCGCTATGAAACGGCCGTCTTTGCACCCAATGACGATGCGCCCAGCGCCACCGGTTTTTTTGTCCACGTGTTTATTGACCGTGCCACCGGCAAGCCTGTGTCGATGCCGCAGGCCGTACGTGCCCACTTTGGCGAACAGCGTGAGGCGCTCGCCAAAGGGCAGGTCCGCCTGGTGGACGAGGCACAGCTCCTTCCCACAAGATCGCTGGCTGGTGGTTAAATTACCCGGAGTCGCAAGAGACGGATACCCAAGGCTTCCTGCAAGACTGCTATGGCGCGCAAACTCTACATAAAAACCTTCGGCTGTCAGATGAACGAATACGACTCGAGTCGTATTGCGGACCTCATGGCAGCCTCATACGACATGGTGCTCACGGATGAAGCTGAACAGGCCGACATGCTGCTGCTGAACACCTGTTCGGTCCGGGAAAAGGCCCAGGAAAAAGTGTTTTCCCAGTTGGGGCGCTGGCGCCCATGGAAAGAGCAGCGGCCGGATCTGGTGATCGGGGTGGGCGGATGTGTCGCCAGCCAGGAGGGCGATCTGATTCTGCGCCGTGCGCCCTATGTGGATCTTGTGTTCGGACCCCAGACCTATCATCGGCTTCCCGCCATGATCGACGCGCTGCAACGCGAGCGGCGTCCGCGTGTCGACATCAGCTTTCCGGAGATCGAAAAATTTGACGCGTTGGCGCCACCGCGCAGCGAGGGTCCGCGCGCTTATGTTTCGGTCATGGAGGGCTGCAGCAAGTACTGCACTTTCTGCGTCGTGCCCTATACGCGCGGCGAGGAGTTCAGCCGGCCTTTTGACGAAGTCATCACCGAGATGGTCGAGCTCGCAGAACAGGGCGTGCGTGAAGTCACCCTGCTGGGCCAGAATGTCAACGCGTATGCCGGCGCCCGGCACGGCGGTGGGACCATCGATTTTGCCGAGCTGCTGGCGTATGCCGCTGCGGTTGAGGGCATCGACCGGCTTCGTTATACGACGTCACACCCGGTGGATTTCACCGACGCGCTGATCGATGCATATCGCCATATACCGGAACTCGTCAGTCATCTGCACCTGCCGGTGCAGAGCGGTTCGGATCGCATCCTGTCGGCGATGAAGCGGCGCTACCAGATCGCTGACTACGAAGCCATCATCGCGGGCTTGCGCGAAGCGCGGCCCAATATCAGCCTCTCGTCCGACTTCATTGTGGGATTTCCGGGCGAATCGGCTGATGACTTCAACGCGACCATGGGTCTGATCGAACGCATGGGCTTTGATCACTCCTTCAGTTTTATTTACAGCGCCCGCCCGGGCACACCCGCTGCCGCGTTTGCCGACGATGTCTCGATGGAAGAAAAACGCGAGCGGCTCTCGCGTTTACAGGCATTGATCGACAGCCAGGCTGGTGCCATCAGCGCGGGGATGGTCGGCACTGATCAGCGCATTCTGGTTGACGGCGTTTCGCGCAAGAATGCCGGGCACCTGAGCGGGCGTACCGAGAATAACCGTGTGGTCAATTTTGCAGGCGATGACGTCTCAATCGGCGATTTTGTTGACGTGCGTGTTACGGAAGCGTTACCCAACTCATTACGGGCCGAAGTGGTTGGGGCCATGCCCCCAACTTCTGCTATGATGACATCTGCTTCGTTTGGAGCATCAGTACTGGATTGAACAGCCCCACCCAACCCGTCACCTTCCTTCTCGATCCCGAGGACAATCAGCGCCTGGCCGACCTGTGTGGAGAGCACAACGCTCACCTCAAACAGGTGGAGGAGGGCTTTGGTGTGCGCATCTCACATCGGGGACATCTTTTCTGTGTCGACGGCCAGGATCACGATATCCGCAACGCCCAGGACGTGCTTTGCGCGCTTTATGAGGACAGCGGCCAAACACCGTTGAGCCCCGACCGCGTCCAGATCGCGATCAGCCAGATTCCCAGAAGCACCCTTGAGGGCGACGACGCGCCGGATGATGTGGTGATCCGGGTGCGCAAGGCCATGATCCGGGGCAAGAGCACTAACCAGAAGCGCTACCTTGGAAATATTCTGAGGCACGATATCAATTTCGGTATCGGACCCGCCGGTACGGGTAAAACTTACCTGGCCGTTGCCTGTGCGGTACAGGCGCTCGCCGAGGAGACGGTCGATCGCATCGTGCTGGTTCGTCCGGCGGTTGAAGCAGGAGAACGGCTGGGATTTCTGCCCGGCGACATTGGGCAGAAAGTCGACCCCTACCTTCGGCCGCTGTACGACGCGCTCTACGAGATGCTGGGCTTTGAGCGGGTTGGCCGCCTGATGGAGCGCCATGTGATCGAACTGGCGCCGCTGGCCTACATGCGCGGCCGGACGCTGAGCCATGCCTTTGTCATTCTGGATGAGGCGCAAAATACCACCGAGGCACAGATGAAGATGTTTCTCACCCGGCTGGGCTTTGGCGCCCGGGCCGTCATTACCGGTGATCCTTCACAGGTCGACCTTCCGGGCCAGACCCGTTCGGGTCTTACCCACGCGGTGGCGTTGCTGTCGTCCGTCAAGGGCCTCAGCGTGACCCGCTTCACGCCCCGGGACGTCGTGCGTCACCCCTTGGTGCAGCGTGTGATCGAGGCGTATGAAAGCGAGAATCGGTCGGCCTGAGTGGAACCCGCGATAGAGGTACAACTGGCAAGTGGTCACAGCGCTGAACCGACCGTCGAGCAGGTCCGCGACTGGGTGGGCGCGGCATTGACTGCGCTCCAGGACGATGCCGCCAGTCTTACGGTACGAATGGTCGACGAGACTGAGATGACGGACCTCAACACGCGTTTTCGTGGCCGCCAGGACCCGACCAATGTGCTCTCCTTTCCTTTCGAGATGCTGCCGGGCCTGCCGCAGGGCGAGCACCCTCTGGGCGACATCGTCGTCTGCCCGCCCGTTGCTGAACGCGAGGCGCTGAGTCAGGGAAAGAATATCAAGGATCACTTTGCCCATCTGGTCGTGCATGGGGTGCTGCACCTGCACGGCCATGATCACCAGAGTGCTTCGCAGGCTGAGGCGATGGAAAAACTGGAGACCAAGGTGCTCGCCACACTCGGGGTCAAAGACCCCTACCTGTCGGTCTGATACCGTCATGCAGGACGAAAAGAAACATATTGCGTGGTTGCGCCCGGGCTGGTGGCGGGATCTGCGCTACCTGCTGCACGGTATTCCGCAGACCCGCGAGCATCTTTTTTCCACCCTAGGTATCGCCAGGCGCGCTGATCTGGTCGATGACAACACCCTGCAGATGATGCGCCGGGTGATCGAAGTGTCTGATCTTCAGGTCGAGCAGGTGATGATTTCGCGCGGTCAGATGGTGACGGTTGATGTTAACCAGACCCTCGAAGAAGTGCTGCCGGTGATCACCGAGTCGGCACACTCGCGCTTTCCGGTGACGGACGGCGATAAGGACGGCGTGGTGGGCATTCTCCTGGCAAAGGATCTGCTGCATCGCCAGCAGCAGGGCGACGGTAACGGCCTCCCCTGGGCGACGCTTTTGCGCCCCGCGGTGTTTATTCCCGAGAGCAAACGGCTCAACGTGCTGCTCCAGGAGTTTCGCGACAGCCGTAACCATATGGCGATCGTGGTCAATGAATATGGCAGTGTCGTGGGACTGATCACCATCGAGGACGTCCTTGAGCAGATTGTCGGCAACATCGAGGATGAGCACGACCTCGACGGAGCCACCGGCATGGTGTTGCGCCGGGGTTCGGATTTCTGCGTGATCAAGGCCATGCTCCCCGTGGAAAGCTTCAACCAGCTCTACGGCGTGGATCTCGACTCGCTGGAATACGACACTATGGGCGGGCTCGTCACCGGGGCCTTGGGCCATGTGCCCCGGCGCGGTGAGACCATCGCGTTCGACCAGTTTACTGCCGAGGTGTTAAGCGCCGACAGTCGCCGGCCGCGCCTGTTGCGCATCACGCTTGGGTCGGCTGACGAGACACCGGCGCAGTAGACGCATGCGTTTTTCCGGCGGCCCGATGCGGATAGCCGCGGCTGCCTTGTCGGGCCTTGCCTATCCGCTCGCCTTCGCGCCATTTAACCTCTTCTGGCTCGCGCCGCTGGCGCTGGCCGCACTCTATGTTTGCTGGTGGGAGGCATCTGCCCGGCAGGCTGCGCTACAGGGCTTTGTCTTTGGTTTGGGCACGGCGCTTGTGGGTGTGTCCTGGATCTACGTCAGCCTCAATCAGTACGGCAACATGCCCTCGCCGCTCGCCGGTGCCGCCGTGGTCGTCTTTGCGGCCCTGATGGCACTCTATCCGGCGCTGGTCGGCGGGCTTCAGGCACGCATCGGGCCAGCGAGCCCGGCACTTCGCTGCCTGATCGTGATTCCGCCACTGTGGGTATTCGGCGAGTGGCTGCGCGGTAACCTCCTCAGCGGCTTTCCCTGGCTGTATCTGGGCTACAGCCAGGTGGATACGCCGCTGGCCCCGTTGCTGCCGTTGACAGGCACTCTCGGGGTCAGCCTTTGGGTTGCCCTCGGCGTCGGCACTGTTGCGGCATTTGTGCGCATGTCCGGCCGATCGAGGCTGCTCCCCATCGCTGTACTTTTGGGGCTGGTGGTGCTCGCGGTGCTGGCACGAATACCCGTTTTCGTTCAGCCCGCCGGGGAGCCCATCGACGTGGCTCTCGTGCAGCATAACGTTTCGTTGAGTGATAAATGGCAAAGCCACAAAGCCAACGCCATCGCGCGGGATTACCTTGCAAAGAGCGAAGCCCTATCGGACCTAGACCTTATCGTCTGGCCGGAGGCCGCACTGCCGGCGTATCTGGACGAGATCGACCCAGGGTTTATGGCACGGCTTAAAGATCATGAGGCGGATTTTCTGTTCGGGGCACTGGCGCGTGAGTCTTTAGCGCCGGGGGCTGCCTACTACAACGTGGCACTCGGTGTCGGTGATGAGTTATCACTCTATCGCAAGCACCAGCTGGTACCTTTTGGTGAATATTTACCCATGTCCTGGCTGCTTGTGTGGATACTGGATCACCTCAGTATCCCGATGTCGGATTTTTCACCGGGATCGCTGCCACAGCCGCCGATGCAGCTCGCGGGGCAGCCCATCGGTGTCAGCATCTGTTACGAGGACGCCTTTACCGGCGTCATTAACGCGGCCTTACCGCAGGCGCAGATACTGGCCAACATCAGTGAGGATGCCTGGTTCGGAGACTCCCTGGCACCGCATCAACGCCTGCAGATGGCGCGGGCACGGGCGATTGAAACCGGCCGTCCCATGATCCGTTCCAGTAACAACGGCTTCTCGGCGCTGATCGATGCCAAAGGCAAGGTACGCGAACTTGCGCCGCAGTTCATGCGAACGGTGGTGCGGGGCAGCGTTCAGCCGATGACGGGTGCCACGCCGTTCGTGCGCTTTGGAAATCTCCCCATCCTGGGCCTTTGCGTGCTGTTGCTCGTGGTGGGATTCTGGCAGCGCATCCAGGGCGCTCGGGGTGCATTTTCGCGGTGATAGACTGTGGCGATGACCGACTTTGAGCAAAGCCCACTGGTCGTTGCGATTTCTTCGCGCGCGCTCTTCGATCTTGAGAGCGGTCACCAGATCTACGTTGCCAAAGGCGTTGAGGCCTATTGCCAATACCAGGTCGAGCATGAGGAAGAACTGCTCCAGCCCGGCGTAGCGTTCCCGCTGGTGCAGAAACTGCTGGCGCTGAATGAACCGGAAAGTGAGACGCGCCGCGTTGAGGTGGTGCTCATCTCGCGCAACAGCGCCGATACCGGACTTCGGATCTTCAATTCCATCGCCCACTACCAGCTCGATATCACCCGTGCCGCCTTTTCCGGCGGAGAGAGCCCCTTCCGTTATGTCACGCCCTTCAGCGCAGACCTGTATCTGTCGGCGGATCCCGCGAACGTGCGTCAAGCGCTGTTCGCCAATGTTGCGGCCGCAACGATTCTGCCATCGCGCACGCATCTTGAAAGAAACAGTCAGTTGCGGATTGCCTTCGATGGTGACGCAGTGCTGTTTGCGGATGATTCCGAGCGCGTCTACCAGTCTGAAGGGCTTGCTGCCTTTGCGGCGTCCGAGAAGAAAATGGCCTCGACACCCATGACCGGCGGGCCGTTCAGGAAGTTCTTGCAGTCACTGCACCACCTGCAGTCCAAATGGCCGCGCAACGAGGCGCCGATCCGGACCGCGCTGTTTACGGCCCGCAGCGCACCCGCGCATGAACGGGTGATCCGCACCCTGCGTGCATGGGATATCCGGATTGACGAGGCTGTGTTCCTCGGAGGCCTCGACAAGGGCGAGTTTCTGCAGACCTT
>CAYSMI010000014.1:0-18794 GCA_964432165.1 uncultured Acidiferrobacter sp. | reverse complement strand
CAGATGAGCGACAGCGTCGCGCTCAGCGCAGGGTGACGAGTTCTTCAGCAGCCGTCGGGTGGATGGCAACGGTGTTGTCAAAGTCGGCTTTGGTAGCACCCATGTTTACCGCCACGGCAAAGCCCTGAATCATCTCGTCGGCGGCCCGCCCGACCACATGACAGCCGACAATCTTCTCATCGGGTCCGGTCACAACCAGTTTCACTACCGTGGGGACACGTTGGGGTGTGACGGCGTAGTACATATCGGTGAAACGATTCTGGTAAACCTTTACGCTGTCAGCACCAAAGCGTTCTTTTGCTGCTTCTTCGGTCAGTCCAACGGTGCCAATCGGCGGGTGGGAAAACACCACGGTGGGGATATTCTCATATTCAAGCCTTGCTTGACTCTGGCCGCCGAAGAGCCGGTCCGACAAACGGCGCGCTGCGGCAATGGCGACGGGCGTCAGTGCCTGGCGGCCTGTAACATCGCCGACCGCGTAAATGCCCGGCTTAGCGGTGTTCTGCCATTCGTCAGTCGGGACAAATCCGGCAGAGTTCGTCTTAAGGCCGGTCGCCCCGATGTCCATGGCATCAGTCACAGGGTCCCGGCCGATGGCAAAAAGCACACAGTCGAATTCGCCGATGGCCTCGCCATCCTGACGATGTACCGCCAGACGGCCGTTGGCTTCGCGCTCGATGCTCTCCATATGGATACCGGTCAGGATGTTGACACCGGCGGAGCGCATCTCGTCCATAACAGTTTCCCCAAGCGTTGCATCAAATCCGCGCAGCAAAATATCTTTGCGCAGCAGCATGGTGACTTCCGACCCGAGCGAGTGGAGCACACCGGCAAGTTCCGTCGCAATATAGCCCGCGCCGATGATGAGTGGGCGCCTGGGCTGTTCGGTAAGTTCGAAGAACCCATCGCTGGTGATGGCAAGGTCGGCGCCTGGGATATCGGGGATCATGGGCCGCCCGCCGGTGGCGATGAGAATATGATCCGCGCTCAAAAGCGTGTCGCCAACCCGTACCTGGCTTGGGGATTCAAATGTTGCCCAGCCGCGAAAGATCTCAACCTGGGATGAATCCAGGTTACGAAGATAAATGCCGTTCAGGCGTTCCACGTAGGCATCACGCGCTGTTTTGAAAGACGCCCAGTTGAATTCAGCCGCGGGCAGGGTAAATCCATAGTCCTCTGAGATCGAGAGCGCATCGGCAAAGTGAGCGGCATTCCACATGATCTTCTTGGGAACACAGCCCACATTGACGCAGGTGCCACCCAGGCGCCCGGCCTCCACGAGCGCCACCCGGGCGCCATACTGGGCTGCACGCCGTGCCCCGGCGATACCGCCGCTGCCCCCGCCGATAACCAGAAAATCATAGTGCGCGCTCATCACGAGGATTTTATCCGCAGTCGTCTTGGGTTAACCATTTGAACGGTAGGGCCGATATCAGGCCGCGTTTGATAAAGTCCTTAGGAACCCTTATCTCTAAAGATGACCCGATCTTCCCTACTTATGGTGCACCCTTGAGCGAATCCCGTTTGTTGAACGCTGAAAACCCGCTTCTGGATTTATCCGGCCTGCCGTGTTTTTCCAAGATTGACGCGGGTCAGGTGGAAAGCGCGCTTGATGCGGCGCTCGCGCAAAGCCGCGAAAAAATCCTGGCTGTTGAGTCGCACTGCGCAACGGCCAGCTGGGCGTCTGTCGCGAGCGAGCTGCAGGATATCGAAGAATATCTGGAACGGGTCTGGGCACCCGTGTCGCACCTGAATGCGGTACGTGACAGCGAGGCATTCCGCGTTGCGGTCGAGGCCTGCCTGCCCAAGTTAAGTGGGTTTCATAGTGAGGTCGGGCAGAACCTGAAATTGTATGACGGTTACCAGAAGATCGCGAATGACGATGACTTTGGCGATCTTTCCGCTGCGCGCAGGAAAGTCGTCAATAATGCCTTAAGGGACTTTCGCCTCTCTGGTGCTGAACTCAAGGGCGATGCCCGCGAGCGCTTTCGCGAGATCGTGAGCGACCTGTCTACGCTCTCCAACCGGTTTGACCAGAACCTGCTGGATGCCACAGATCACTGGTTTCTCGATATCGAACACGAAAACGATTTGCAGGGTCTGCCGCAAAGCGCGGTTGATCTTGCGCGCAAGACGGCCAAAGATGCCTCTGTTTCCGGCTGGCGTTTTTCTCTGCAGGCGCCGTCCTACATCCCGTTCATGATGTTTTGTGAAAACCGAATGCTGCGGGAAAAGATGTATGAAGCTTACGTGACCCGGGCGAGTGATGCGGGACCGGATGCCGGACGGTTTGATAACGGCCCACTGATGGTGCAGATACTGTCTCTTCGTGCCGAGATGGCATCGCTGCTGGGATTCGCGCATTACGCGCAGTACGCGTTGGAGGGCCGGATGGCAGGCTCTGCCCAGGAAGTCGGTGAATTTCTCCGGACACTTGCAGGATGCGCAAAGGATGCCGCGACCAAAGAACTGGAAGAACTGCGTGAATTTGCGTCAGCCCAATACGGTCAGGATGACCTTGAGGCCTGGGACATCGCGTTTTACTCAGAAAAGCTCAAGCAGTCGCTGTATGCCTTCAGTGATGAAGAAATACGACCGTACTTTCCGTTACCCAAAGTGCTTGAGGGCCTCTTTTTTGTTGCAGAGAAACTTTTCGGGGTAAAAGTACAAAAGGCCGCCTGCGCCAGCATCTGGCATGAGGACGTACAGTTTTTTGAACTCGTGAATAACGACGGTTGCGTGCGGGGGTGCTTTTTTCTGGACCTGTATGCGCGTGCTCACAAACGCGGCGGGGCCTGGATGGCTGACTGTATCGGCAGGCGGCGGCTTGCTGATGGCGGAATTCAGAATCCGGCGGCCTTTCTGACCTGCAACTTCATTCCGCCGGTCGGCGATAAGCCATCGCTGTTAACGCACGACGACGTCGTCACGCTCTTTCATGAGTTCGGTCACGGGCTACACCATCTTTTGACGCAGGTGGATGAGCCCGGCGTTGCTGGCATCAACGGCGTGCCCTGGGATGCCGTCGAGCTGCCCAGTCAATTTCTGGAGAACTGGTGCTGGGAGACCGAGGCCTTGAATCAGATCTCGGGGCATTACCAGACGGGCGAACCGCTGCCATCGGAGCTGCTTGAACGGATGCGCGGGGCCCGCAATTTTCAAAGCGCGATGCAAATGCTACGCCAGATTGAATTTTCGGTTTTTGATATGGCGCTGCACGAGGGCGCCCCGAGTGCATCAACCGAAGATATCAAGGCCCGGCTAGATGCGGTCAGAAAGGAAGTTGCGGTGCTTTTCCCGCCCGCCTTCAACCGCTTCCAGAACAGCTTCTCGCATATCTTCGCTGGGGGCTATGCTGCCGGCTACTACAGCTACAAGTGGGCAGAGGTGTTATCGGCCGATGCCTTCAGCCGGTTTGAAGAAGAGGGCATCTTTGATGAGAAGAGCGGGCGTGACTTCGTCCGTCTGGTGCTCGAATCGGGCGGCGTCAACGAACCTTTGGAGAATTTCACAGCCTTTCGCGGCAGACCGCCCGAGATCAATGCGCTGCTGCGACACTCCGGTCTGAATTCATGAGGACACTTGTCGGCGCTCTGCTGTGGCTATGCCTATTGGTGCAGGCGTTCGCACTCAGCAATCAGCTTCAATCCCATCCCTCACCATATCTGGCGCTGCATGGCACTGATCCGGTGGCGTGGCAGGTGTGGGGTCCCGATGCCTTTGCAACCGCCCGGCGCGAGAACAAACTCGTCTATGTATCGGTGGGATATTTCTCCTGTCATTGGTGCCACGTGATGCAGGGCGAAAGTTACAAGAACCGAGGCATTGCCAAGGCGCTCAATCGTGACTTCATTCCGGTCAAGGTCGACCGGGAACTGCAGCCGGCACTCGACAAGGCCCTGATGGCTTTTGTTCAGTCAACCCAGGGCAGGGGCGGCTGGCCACTGAATGTCTTTCTGACACCAGAGGGTTATCCCCTGTATGCGGTGCTCTACGTACCGCCGGAATCCTTTGCTCAGGTGATCGGCAAAATCCAGGCCCTGTGGAGTGAGGACCCGGCACATCTTGCCGCGGTTGCCCGCCAGCACGGCCCCGAGGGTTATGCCGATAAACCGCCGCAGCTGGACCCAGCACAGGTACTCGCCCTGGGCCAGGCTTTTGAGCAGATGACCTTCGCGCTTGCGGATACTTTTGAGGGCGGATTCGGTAACCAGAGCCGGTTTCCGCATGTGCCGCAACTGATGTATCTCCTGGGCCGCTATGGGCAGGCCCCCAGTGCCTCGGTGCGCGAGGTGCTCGAGACGACGTTGGACGCGATGGCGCAGCGCGGACTCTACGATCATGTCGAGGGCGGTTTCTTCCGTTACACGGTCGATCCGGGCTGGAGCGTTCCGCATTTTGAAAAAATGCTGTACGACAATGCCCAGCTTGCGCGGCTGTATCTGGAAGCGGGCAAGGTGTTAAGGCGTGAGGACTACTCAGCCGTCGGTTTTGCGGTGCTCGATTTCATGCTGGCCAGGATGCAGACCGGCAATGGCGCGATGCTGGCATCGTTGTCCGCGATCGATGACCAGGGCCGGGAGGGTGCCTACTACCTTTACGATGATGACGCACTCAACAGCGCCTTGACCCACGACGAGCAGCGTGTGCTACGGGCGGTGTGGGCCCTTCCTGAAGCCACGGCGTTTGAGTTCGGCCACCTGCTGGTCAATCAGGCACCGCCGGAAGTCGCTGCGATCCAGCTCGGTTGGACACCAGATTATGTTGAAGACACCCTCGCGTCGGCTATGGGCAAACTCAGCGCGCTTCGTGACGGGCGGTCGCTGCCGGTGGATGACAAGGCGCTTGCCGGCTGGAACGCGCTAGCCATGGAGGCTTTCGTCGAAGGGGCGATTCAGTCGGACAAGGCCGATTACGCCCACGCGGCGCGACAGATAAAGCGTTATATCCAGACCACCCTGTGGCAGGACGACAGACTGTTTCGTGCGAGAGCGCGAGGGTCAGCGCTGGGTACGGTCTCTCTGGCGGACTATGCCTACACGGCGCGGGCGCTGCTGGCGTTCAGCCGCTGGTCCAAAGCGCCGGATGATCTCGCACTTGCGTACCGTGTGGCGCAAGCCGCATGGCGGGATTTTCATCGGGCCAACGGCTGGCAGCGGGAGACCGATCCGCTGCTCAAAGGCAGCGAACTGCACGAAGTGCTTCGCGACGAGGCGCTGCCGGCAGCAGATGCGGTGCTGATTGAGGTCAGCCTGCAGTTAGCAGACCAGGAGGGAAACCGCGCGCTGGCAGAAAAAGCCCGCTCCGCGCTCAACCGCGCTCACGATGCCCTAATGGCCGATGCGTTCTTTTTCCCGTCGCGGATTCGGGCACTTGAGGTCGCAATCACCCATTAAAATAAGCCCTAGAAGACAGGGAAAAGGTGCCAGTTTGCTATAATCCGGCGCTTTTCCAAGGGCGCTGTTGCCAAGGCGCCCGGCTTATTTGCTGATCTACACAGAGGTTGTCATGACTGACCAAGTAAACAGCGGCAGGCGTCGCCTGCTGACGACTGTAACCACTGGTGTCGGCCTGGCGGGGGCGGTTGCACTGGCCGTACCGCTGGTCGCAAGTATGAAACCCAGTGCCCGGGCGCGTGCCGCGGGCGCGCCCGTCGAGGTTGAGATCGACGATCTTGCCCCCGGTCAGATGAAAGTGGTCGAGTGGCGCGGCAAGCCGGTCTGGATTCTCCGCCGCACGGAAGAGATGCTGCAAGAGATGGAATCAAACATTGGCCAGTTGTCTGATCCGGACTCGGAAGTCGCCGAGCAGCAGCCTGCTTATGCCCAGAACGAGCATCGATCCATCCGGCCTGATGTGCTGGTGGTGCTTGGCGTGTGCACGCATCTTGGCTGTGCGCCAAGTAAAGCATTTGATAAGGGCAGGGCATCCGGTCTTGGTGAGGACTGGGTCGGGGGTTTCTTCTGCCCATGCCATGGATCCACATTCGATTTCTCGGGCCGGGTTTACAAGAATGTCCCGGCGCCGACCAACCTGGTTGTTCCTCCCCACTCCTATATTTCCGAGAACCGCATCGTCATCGGCGTGGACGAAACAGAGGCGACCGCATGAGTCTGATCAACTGGATCGATGACCGCTTCCCCCTGACGAAGGTCTGGAATGAGCATATGGCGCAGTACTATGCGCCCAAGAACTTCAATGTCTGGTATTTCTTCGGGGCGCTGTCACTGGTGGTGCTGGTGCTGCAGATCGTCACCGGTATCATTCTCACGATGCACTACAAGCCCGATGCAGATCTTGCCTTTGCATCGGTCGAATACATCATGCGCGATGTGCCTGCGGGATGGTTCGTCCGTTACCTGCACGGGGTGGGCGCATCGATGTTTTTCCTTGTGGTGTATCTGCATATGTTCCGGGCAATGCTCTACGGTTCGCACCGAAAGCCCCGGGAATTGATATGGCTGCTCGGGATGGTGATCTATGTCGCGCTGATGGCCGAAGCCTTCTTTGGTTATCTGCTTCCCTGGGGCAACATGTCGTACTGGGGAGCGCAGGTCATTATCTCGCTGTTCGGTGCCATCCCGGTGATCGGTGAACCGCTGGCCGAATGGATCCGGGGCGATTTTGTTGTGTCGGACGCTACGCTCACCCGCTTTTTTGCTTTCCATGTGATTTTGCTGCCGCTGCTGCTGGCGCTGCTGGTCTACCTGCACATTGTTGCACTACATAAGGTCGGTTCCAAT
The DNA here is from genome assembly GCA_964432165.1 of uncultured Acidiferrobacter sp. Classification (GTDB taxonomy): domain Bacteria; phylum Pseudomonadota; class Gammaproteobacteria; order Arenicellales; family UBA868; genus UBA868. The sequence goes on along the minus strand of CAYSMI010000014.1, from coordinate 12,051 downwards.
AACCCCGACGGGGTTGAGATCAAGAAGAACAAGGATAAAGATGGCAACCCGGTGGACGGTATTCCTTTCCATCCCTACTACACGGTAAAGGACACCTTCGGTGTTGCGGTGTTCATGACCATCTTCCTCGGCATCGTATTCTTCGTACCGGAGTTGGGCGGCTGGTTCCTCGAAAAAGACAATTTCGCGCCAGCGGATATCCTGCAGACGCCTCCAGATATTGTGCCCTTGTGGTATCTCACGCCCTACTATTCGATCCTGCGGGCGGTCACCTTTGAGTGGCTGCCGGGCGGTGCCAAGCTCTGGGGGGTGATCGCTATGGGCGCTGCCATCGTGATGTTTTTCTTCTTGCCGTGGCTGGATCGTGCAAAGGTGCGTTCCATCCGCTACCGCGGTTGGATGTACAAAACGGCGCTTACGCTTTTTGCTGTGACCTTTGTCATGCTGGGCTATCTCGGCACCAAGAATCCCGGTCACGTTGACCTGTTCCTGTTTAAGAATGTCGTCTGGGCGCAGATCGGCCTAGTCGTGTATTTCGCATTTTTCCTGCTGATGCCGATCTACACGCGATTCGACCCGACAAAACCTGAACCGGATCGCGTGGGATAGACAGTAATGAAAAGCATGATGACAAAACTGCTGGCTGTGCTGTGTTTGTTATGGGCGCCTGCTGGGCTGGCGGCCGGTGGTGGTAATGAGCACCTGGATTCGGCCTACATTGACCTTGCAAACAAGCGTTCCTTGCGCCGCGGCGCCCACACCTTCGTCAATTACTGTCTCTCCTGTCACGAAGCCTCGTTCATGCGCTATGAGCGGATGGCCAAGGATCTTGGGATCGACAGCGAAACGCTGAAGCAGAACATGATGTTTGCGACCGACAAGCCCGGTGAGCTGATGACAGTGAATATGTCTGATCAGGACGCCAAGGCCTGGTTTGGTGTCGTGCCGCCGGATCTCAGCCTGACAGCGCGCTCGCGCGGACCGGATTGGATCTACACCTACCTGCGGGGCTTTTATCGTGACGAGAGCACGACAACCGGCTGGAACAACACGCTTTATGCCAATGTCGCCATGCCCCACGTGCTGTACGAGTGGCAAGGGGAGCGAAAAGCCAACTACGAGATGTCGGCAGACGGCGTCAAGGTACTTGCGGGTTTTGAGCAGTTGAGTCCTGGAACCATGAGCATAAAGCAGTACGACAGCGCGATCCGCGATCTGACCAACTTTATGGTCTACCTGGCGGAGCCGGCAAAGCTGGTGCGCTACCGCATCGGTTTCTGGGTGATGGGGTTCATGCTGGTGTTTGCGGCCTTAAGTTATGCGCTCAAAAAGGAATACTGGCGCGACATCCATTGATGTCCCGGGCTTGGGTAGGTTTGTGCAGTATCGTGGTAGCGCACCGGACATTCTGTGGCCGTAAGAGGTAGTTATTAATGAAGCTTTATTCAGGATCTGTGTGTCTTTTCAGCCATGCCTGCCGGTTTGTACTCAGGCAAAAAGACATCGAATGCGATGTGGTGTTCGACTCCGACAAGCAGGTTGAAGAAACGGTTGCTGAACTGAATCCCTATGGGGAGACGCCGACGCTCGCTGATCGGGATCTGGTGCTGTACGATGGTATCGTGGTGAGCGAGTATCTGGATGAGCGCTTCCCGCATCCGCCGCTGATGCCCAGCGATCCGACGACCCGAGCCAAGGCCCGAGTCATGATGGCACGCCTGCGGCGGGACTGGCTGGACGATGTGCAAAACTGCATGTCTTCCGGAGCCAAGCTGGAAAAAAGCGTCAACCGAAGTCTGTTGGATGGCCTCGTGGCCATGTCCAACCATTTCACGGAAAACAAATATGTACTGGGCGAGGAATTCAGCCTGGTGGATGCCTACCTTGCCGTCCTGCTGTGGCGACTGCCTCGGCTGCAGGTGAACCTTCCCCGTCAGGGAGGCGGGATTCTCGATTACGGCAAACGGATGTTTGCCAAACAGGAGTTTCAGGAGAGCCTGAGTGCGGCCGAGCGGGAGATGCGCGCCGACTGACGTACCATATCCGGATGACCACTGAGGAGACCCTGCTGAGCTCGCATCGCCCTTATCTGATTCGGGCGATCCGCGAATGGGCGATCGACAACCACCTGACCCCGCAGTTGCTGGTCAATGCCGAGGCGGATGGTGTGGACGTACCGGCCGAATTCGTTGAGGACGGCCAGATTGTGCTCAATATCAGCCCGCAGGCGGTCGATGACCTTGAAATGGGCAACGAATTCATTGCTTTCTCTGCCCGCTTTGGCGGTGTGTCGCGGTCCGTTCTCGTGCCGGTGGCTGCCGTGATGGCCGTGTTCGACCGGGAAAGTCGCCAGGGCATGTCATTCCCGCAGACGACAGCGGCAGAAGATGAGGGCGCCGAAGCGGCGAAACAGCCCGAGCAGCACCGAAAACCCAACCTGAAACTGGTTGAGTAGTTCTTGAAAGTTGCAGCTTAAGCCCCGATATCCCTGAAAGCCCAAGAGAGCAGATTGTCATGAGTACAGTAAAAATGCACGGTACGACCATTCTGTCTGTTCGCCGTGGTGACCGCGTGGTGATTGGGGGAGACGGCCAGGTGACGCTCGGTGACACCATGATGAAAGGCAATGCCCGAAAGGTACGCCGGCTTCACGGCGATAATGTGATCGCCGGGTTCGCGGGAGGAACAGCAGACGCGTTTACTCTGTTTGAGCGTTTTGAAGGAAAACTCCAGAAGCATCAGGGGAATCTCACGCGTGCGGCAGTTGAGCTATCCAAAGACTGGCGTACCGACCGGATGCTGCGGCGGCTGGAAGCGCTGCTTGCGGTAGCCGATGCCTCGGCATCGCTGATTCTTTCCGGAACGGGCGATGTGATTGAACCGGAAGAGGGAATCATGGCGATTGGTTCGGGCGGGCCTTACGCCAAAGCCGCCGCCAGAGCGCTGCTCCAGGAAACGGACCTCGATGCGCGGACGATCGTGGAAAAGTCTCTTCAGATCGCGGCCGACATCTGCATCTACACCAACCGTGAACTGACCATCGAAGAGCTTGAGATTCCGTCGGCGTGACGGGCGCCGACGGCGTAGGCTACCGCGGCGCCGAGACTGACTGAACTATCTGGATTGCCCAAAGACCATGTCTGAAATGACCCCTCGTGAAATTGTCGAGGAACTCGACAAACATATCATCGGCCAGTCCATGGCGAAACGTGCCGTGGCGATCGCGCTTCGCAACCGCTGGCGCCGCCAGCAGGTACCCGATGAGTTCCTGCGTAACGAGATCACGCCCAAGAACATTCTGATGATCGGCCCGACGGGTGTGGGCAAAACCGAGATTGCCCGCCGGCTGGCACGGCTTGCCCGGGCCCCGTTTATCAAGGTAGAGGCGACCAAGTTCACTGAGGTCGGTTATGTTGGGCGCGAAGTCGATTCCATCATCCGGGATCTTATGGACATGGCTATCAAGATGACCCGGGAAGAAGCCATAGTACGTGTCCGGCCCCGGGCTGAGGATGCTGCCGAGGAACGCCTGCTGGATCTGCTGCTGCCTCCTGCCCGCGACTCGGGTGGCGGATCAACCGATGTCGACCGGGACGAGGGCGCGGGCCGTCAGCGTCTGCGTAAACTGCTCCGCGAGGGCCAGCTGGATGAAAAGGAGGTCGAGATCGAAGTCTCTGCCCCTACGGTTGGTGTCGAAATCATGGGCCCGCCGGGCATGGAACAGATGACCGATCAGCTGCAGGGGATGTTTCAGAATCTCGGCGGCCAGCGCAAACTAACGCGAAAAGTCAGAGTTCGCGAGGCGACACGCCTGTTGACCGACGAAGAGGCTGGCGCCCTGATCAACGATGATGAACTCAAGCACGAGGCGCTGGAAAGAGTGGAGCAGCACGGCATCGTCTTTCTTGATGAGATCGACAAAATTGTGGGACACTCCGAGCGGCACGGCGCCGATGTGTCACGCGAGGGGGTACAGCGTGATCTGCTGCCCCTGATTGAAGGGTCTACCGTCAGCACCCGAAGCGGCATGGTCAAAACCGATCATATTCTGTTTATTGCCTCGGGCGCCTTTCAGCTGACCAAACCTTCAGACCTGATTCCGGAACTGCAGGGAAGACTGCCGATCCGGGTGGAACTGGATGCGCTTGGCCCCGATGACTTTGTGCGCATTCTGACCGAACCCGATGCATCACTGACCGAGCAGTATGCCGGGCTGATGAATACCGAAGACGTCACCCTGGAATTTACCCCGGAAGGGATCAACCACATCGCCCAGGTGGCATGGCGGGTAAACGAACAAACCGAGAATATTGGTGCACGGCGTCTGCATACCGTGATGGAACGTCTTCTGGAGAGCATCTCTTTCGAAGCGGCTGACCGCTCCGGCCAGACGGTGGTCATTGATCCGGAGTACGTTGACGCCAGTCTCAGCAAATTCGCTGACGACGAAGACCTGTCGCGCTACATTCTCTAGCGCAAACTTCCATCGACCGTCGTATACTGGGTCGTCCACCCTGTACAGGGGGGACGCTGATGCCCATTTTGCTGATCGATGGCCTTAACCTCATCCGCCGGGTCCACGCCGGCGTTCCTGAGGTAGCGGAAGACCGTGACGATGCCGTGCTGAACGCCTGTGTTGCCTCGGTCCGGCGGGCCTTGCGTAAGCATCAGCCAAGCCACGTGGCGCTGGTCATGGAGGGCGCCGGACCCAGTTGGCGGTCGCGCGAGTATCCTGACTACAAGAAAGACCGTCTGCCCATGCCCGATGATCTGGAGGCGGGATTGCCCGGGATCAAGAACGCACTTTCAGAGATCGGAGTGCATGCGCTGTTCGCACCCGGATTCGAAGCAGACGATGTGATTGCCTCAATTGCAAAGCGCACCGGTGATGCCGGATTCCAGGTGATCATCCTGTCCACGGACAAAAGTTTCTGCCAGATGGTCGGCCCACGGGTCGCGCTGGTCGATCACTTCAACAACATGGCCCGCGACCACGCCTGGATTCGCGAGCGTTATGGTGTTGCGCCCGAACAGATTGTCGATCTGATGAGCCTCGCGGGTGACCCGTCATTGGGTATTCCGGGGATCCGGTCCGTTGGGGTGCGTACCGCGGCCCGGCTGATCCACGACTTTGGCAATCTCGACTCGGTCATCGAACATGCTCAGGAGATCCCCGGCAAGCTCGGCGAAAAACTGCGGGAGGGGATCGAAACGCTGCCGCTGATGCGTCGTCTGGTCAGCTTGCGTCAAGATGTGGATCTTGGCGCAAACCTGCACGATTTTCGCTGGTCCAAGGAGATGCTGGGGAACGAAGCTGAGCACTCCGCATAACCGGCGCCGGCGGTGCGGATGCTGATGGGCCGAGGTGCGTTGTCGAAGCCGGTCAGTCTGCTGTTTCGAGAATCTCGATGCGGTCGCTGTCGGCAAGATCGACGGAAACCCCGTCGATGGTGGTAAACCGCCTGCCTTCGATGGTCTTTTTGTAGGCCTGGTATTTGAGCGCTTCGCCCTGACTGTTGGTCACCTGGATATCGATGACCCGGTGCTGATCCTGCCAGTGCAGCACAAAGACCAGTGCCGAGATGGCGATCACCAGCCCGAGCAGGGTATAGGCGACCATGGCCGCGGATACCCCGCCCTTGCTTGGTGCGGCTTTCGTAGCCGCAGCAGGTTTCGCGCGCGTGTTCTTGACCCTAAAGACCAGCGCGACCACCAGGATGACCGCGAGCGTGAAGAGAATCTTCGTTAGCAAGAATCGGCCTCGTCGCCTGGGGGCAGTTGCAGATAAAACCCCCGTGATTCTATGCTGTCAATGACGGTCGCGGGGTCTGTGGCGGCAAGCGTTTCGCGCCCGGCAAGATCCAGTTCCATGACCAGCTCGAGCCGGCCCAGCCGGGTCTTGAGGACGTCTGGCAGTGATTCCAGCGCTTTCGGATCCGCCACGAAAATGTACGCCCCCTCTTTGCGGTTGCTCTTATAAACCTCGCACTTCAAAGAGGGGAGTCTGCCTGCCGGGTGGCGCCGGGTCGAAGGGGCGCCACTAGCGCTTGCTGCCCCACAGCCAGGCCCAGCCCGAGCGTTTTTCGGTGTGTTCCCGGTGGGCGACGTCGGTGAAGGGGCGTTCCTCTTTTCCCAGGTAAAGCTGGCGCGGCCGGCCGATGCGGCTTTCTGAAGACTCCATCATCTCTTTCCAGTGAGAGATCCATCCCACGGTGCGGCCGATGGCAAACAGTACCGTGAACATGTTGGTCGGAAAGCCCAGCGCCCGCAGGATGATCCCCGAATAGAAGTCGACGTTGGGATACAGTTTCTTATCGACGAAGTAAGGGTCCTCAAGGGCGATACGCTCGAGTTCCAGGGCCAGATCCAGCATCGGGTCATTGATCCCCCGTTCATTGAGGACTTCGTGACAGGTGTCGCGCATGACCGTCGCGCGCGGGTCATAATTCTTGTAGACCCGGTGCCCAAAGCCCATCAACCGGAAATGATCATCCGGATCCTGCGCTTTCTTCACGAATTTCTGAATCCGGTCCCGGGTGCCGATCTCGCTCAGCATATTCAGGACGGCTTCGTTCGCGCCACCGTGGGCCGGACCCCAGAGCGAGGCGATACCGGCGGCCAGGCAGGCAAAGGGATTGGCATCTGATGAGCCTGCCAGGCGTACGGTCGAGGTCGAGGCGTTCTGCTCGTGATCTGCGTGCAGGATCAGAATCCGGTCGATGGCACGTGCGAGCACCGGATTGACCTCGTATTCCTGAGTGGGGACCGCAAACATCAGGCGCAGCAGGTTCTCGGAATAGGAGAGGTTGTTGAGCGGTTGCATAAAGGGCTGGCCGAGCGAATACTTGTAGGCATAGGCCCCGATTGTGGGCATCTTGGCGATCAGACGATGAGCGGCGCTCATCCGCTGGAGCGGGTCATTGATATCGGTGCTGTCGTGATAGAAGGCGGACAGTGCCCCGACCACACCGACCATGATGGCCATGGGATGGGCGCTGCGGACAAAGCCGCTGTAAAAGCGGACCAGCTGCTCGTGCAGCATGGAGTGTCTGCTAATATCGCCGTCGAACTGTTCCTTCTCTTCGGGGGAGGGCAGTTCTCCATGCAGCAGCAGGTAGCACACATCCATGAAATCCGTGTTCTTGGCAAGTTCGGCGATGGCATAGCCGCGGTGCAGCAGGATGCCCGCCTCGCCGTCGATATACGTGATCTCTGATGAGCACGAAGCGGTTGAGGTAAAGCCGGGGTCGTAGGTAAAGGCACCGGTCTGCGCGTAGAGTTTGCGGATGTCGATGACCTTGGGGCCGACGGAGCCATGCAGCGTGGGCAGTTCCCATGATTCACCAGTTTCGTTGTCCGTGAGCGTGAATGAGTGGCGTACCGACTGTGCAAGCTCACCCCTTTTCTGCTGATTGGCTTGGGACATAACAGGTTCCTCTTCGAATCCAATATTAAACATTGGATTTTTCAATAATATAGACAACTATCTTTATGTAGTTTTATACCTTATTAGGACAAAATGATAGTCTTGACATCAGTAAAGGAGTGTAAAAGACCCGCATGTTGCCGTCACCTCTCCCCGAATTCCCGCCCGCTTTTTTCCTTTGGTTAACAGATAAGTACAGTTTTCCGATAGCGTTTTTTTCACATCAGGAAACGCGCTTTTCGCAGCGATGAAAGCCGAACACTTCGCCATTGAGACCGAAAGCTCAGGACAACTGACGGGCCTTCGCTGGGGGTCCAGCACCGATACACCGGTATTGGCGCTGCATGGATGGATGGATAACGCGGCAAGTTTTTCCCCGCTGGCAGCGTTCCTTCCAGGCGTCCAGCTTCTGGCGCTTGACCTGCCGGGCCATGGTGCATCCGATCACCGGCCGCAAGGGGCCCGTTATCACCTGATGGATTACGCTCCCGCAGTGCTTGAGGCGGCCGATGCCCTGGGACTTGCCAGTATGCTGATCATGGGTCATTCCCTTGGCGGGGCAATCGCGGGACTTGCGGCCGTAGCTGCTCCCGACCGGGTAAGGGCAATGGTGCTGATCGAGGGCGTTGGTCCTGTCTCCGAGCCTGAAGCAAAACTGCCCGGGCGCCTGCGCGATTCCGTGGCCGGATACGCCAAGGTGCGGGGAAAGGTGTCACCGGTCTACCCAGATCTTGAGACGCTGGTGACAGCTCGCGCGCGTATTGGGGGAATGAGTGACGCATCGGCAAGACTCCTGATCGAGCGCAATATGCACAAGAGCGATGGCGGCTACCGTTGGCGCAGTGACCCCAGGTTGCGACTGGATTCTCCGGTTTTTCTGACCGAGCCGCAGGTGCTCGCCTGCCTTAAGGCAATCGATCAGCCGACCCAGGTGCTGCTGGGCAACGACGGCATGCTGACAAAGCGCGAGATTCTCAAACCAAGGCTTGAAGCCCTGAACCCAGCCGATCTGCGCTGGTTTGACGGCGCACACCACCTGCATATGGATCACCCCGAGGTGATCGGCGGCGCGGTCGTGGAGTTTCTTTCGCAGTTTGAGTAGAGGCGCGATGGTTTTGCGTGCTAGGGGAATATGGTTTCCAGCAGCCGATGCTGAATCTCAATACCGACTGATGATGAAGCCCGTGGGTGGTTATGCAGGATCACGACCACCCAGACATCACCGTTGCGATCAATCGCGTAACCGGCAAGTGCCCGCACGGCCTTGAGGAGCCCGGTCTTTAGCCGCAGTCGTCCGGGATCCGCCACATTGTGAAACCGTTTTCGCAGCGAGCCGTCGACGGCGGCAATGGGCAGAGATCCCAGAAATTCGGGCCACCATGGCCAGTTCGCAGCAGCCTCTAGTAAAGCAGCTAGACCTTCGGCACTGACCCGTGCCTCACGCGACAGCCCTGCGCCGTTATCGATATGCAGGGCCGGCATCGCAACACCGCTCTGGCTTAGCCAGTCTTCAATAACGTGCCCGGCCTTGGCCGGGGTCGCCGGTGGGCGGTCACTCGCGAGGGTCAGCAGCAGATTGCGTGCCATGACATTGTTGCTGAATTTGTTGGTGTAACGGATGATCTCCGCCAGAGACACCGATTCAAGTTCCGCTGCAACACCGGCGTCAGGCGGCGTCTCGCCATAGTGCCATCTGCCATTCAGTGTTCCTCCGAGTCGTTGCCAGAGCGCTTTAAAGACACCGTAGACATACTGTCCATGCGGCAAAAATGTGCGGCGAAACGTACTCGGCCCACAGTCTGCCGGGTAGTGTCCGCCGACCGAGAGCTTTGCACCCGAAGCGCCCTTCTTGAGGCCAAGACGGATTCTTCGTCCTTTTTTTGCACAACTTTCCTTGCTGAGGTCTACTGTGTTGCTGATCTTGAGGGTGGTTGCCGGCGGATCCGCGCTGACATATACGGCACCATGGTCTGAGTCAACGGTGAGCGACGTTGCACCGAAGTTCACCAGCAACGCGCTGGGCGGCGTGTTGTAGGTACGCATTGGTTTGCCATCAATGGTATGGGTCTCGATAGCCCGGCGATCAAAAAGCGTATCGTCGATGACAAGATCGCCGTCAATATGGGTAATCCCGCGATCACGCAGTTTCCTGGCGAGGAGCCAGAAGCGCTCGATCACAAGCCAGGGATCACCGCCGCCGCGCAGAACCAGGTCACCGTCGAGGGTATTGCCGTGCACGCTGCCAACCACAAGCGCGTGCGTCTGCCATCGATGCTGCGGCCCAAGCAGCTGTAGCGCAGCCGCTGTGGTCACGAGTTTCATGGCGGATGCGGGGTTTCGGCTAACTGTGGCGTTGTAACTGACCGTACTCTGGGCAGAGCCGACTTTTCGCATCACCACGCTGATGGAGCTCTCGGAAATCCCGTTGGCCTGCATCAGCTCAACGACAGAGGGCGGCAGAAGGGTATCGCTGGCACCGACTGCAGTCGTTATGCCGAACAAGAACACGCACAGCTTGATCACAACGGCTGTCAATGAGTGGCAGATTCCGGTAGATTTAGGATTCATCTTGGCGTTGTTATAATCGCGCGCCGTTATAACGGGCATTTCCCAATCTCACAGACGATGGCGAAAAAAAGCATCTTCCGAATTATCTTCCATAATCAGGGAAGTATTTACGAGGTCTACGCCCACGAGGTGTCCCAGGGCGGGATGTATGCTTTCGTCGAGGTGGGAGACATTACGTTCGGCGAGCGGTCAAAACTTGTGGTTGACCCTTCCGACGAGAAGCTCAAAAGCGAGTTTGCCGGAGTCAAGCGGACCTACATTCCTTTGCACGCGATTGTGCGCATCGATGAAGTGGAAAAAGAAGGCCAGGCAAAGATCCATCCTGGCGCAGAGGGAAAAGGGGGGAATGTGTCGCCTTTCCCGATGCCGATGAAACCCTCTGCTGCCGACTGACGCTTAAGTCCCGCTGGCCGAATCTGTACCCGGGCACTCGACGCCCGTGCCGCCAAGGCCGCAGTAGCCACCCGGGTTTTTCGCAAGATACTGCTGGTGATAGTCCTCAGCATAGAAAAATTCCCCGGCAGGCGCGATTTCGGTCGTGATAGCACCATAACCCACCCGCTGTAACTCGCTCTGGTAAAGCCCGGCGAAGTATTCGGCCGCCTGTGCTTGGACATCGTCAACGGTGTAGACCGCTGAGCGGTACTGAGTGCCGACGTCGTTACCCTGACGCATGCCCTGGGTGGGATCGTGAGACCCAAAAAAGACCTGAAGCAGTTTCTCATAGCTGATCCTTGCAGGATCAAATACCACGAGCACCGCTTCGGTGTGGCCGGTCATCCCCGAGCAGACCTCACGGTATGTCGGATTCGGGGTTGCCCCCCCGGCATAACCAACTGCGGTGGTGATGACACCGTCGAGCTGCCAGAAACAGCGCTCTGCACCCCAGAAGCAGCCCAGGCCAAAGACCGCCTGCTGCGCATCAGTGGCAAACGGTGGCTTGAGGTTCGCGCCGTTGACGTAATGCTGGTCGGTGATCGCCATGGGCTCGCTTCGACCGGGCAGAAGGTCATGAGCATCAGGTATCGCAGGCTGAAAAGCAGACATGTCTTTTTCTCTGACCGGTTAGACGCATTTTAGCCGTGGGTTCAGCGCGGCATTCGCGCGCTCGTCACCCGCGGCAGTCCCGCGTGATCGTTCACCTGCACTATAGATTCAAGCCCTGCCCCTGACAACAGCGCGTGGACAGCGACTTGTTGATCATGGCCGTGCTCCAATGCGATCAGACCGCCCGGCTTTAGGTGATTCTTGAGATCCGCACAGAGTGCGCGGATGCAGTCCAGGCCGTCCTCCCCGCCGAAGAGGGCTGTGACAGGTTCAAAGCGCGTGGGTCCGGTTTCCAGCGCCGGGTCATTCTGTCGGACATAGGGCGGGTTGCTGACAATCGCGTCAAACTGGCGCCCTTCAAGGGGTGCAAACCAGTCGCCTTCCGCAAAGTGAATTTTCGTACCCAGCCGGTCGGCATTCTCGGCTGCTTTTCCAAGTGCTGCGGGGCTGATGTCGGTGGCCGTGATGCGGGCGAGCGGCCGTTCCTTGGCCAACGCCAGGGCAATGGCACCGCTGCCCGTGCCAAGGTCTGCGATATCGACCGGGGCATCGGGCGGGATGGCATCAAGCACCGTCTCGATCAGGATTTCGGTTTCCGGACGCGGCACTAAAGTTGCTTCGCTGATCCCGATATCAAGCGACCAGAACTCTTTGTGCCCCAAGATGCAGGCGATCGGTTCCTCCTGGCAGCGGCGCTTCAGAAATCCAAAAAACGTAGCGGCCGATCGGGAGTCGATGGGCTGGTCCGGATCGCGGGCGAGTGCCGTGCGGTTGGCGCCACAGGCAGCCTCTAGCAGCACTTCGGCATCAAGTCGGGGTGATTCGCTGCAGCCGGTGAGTTGTGTGATGCCCTCTTGCACCAGCGCGATGGCGCTGTGCTCAGTCACTGCCCAGCGCCGCGAGTTCGTCTGCCTGATGTTCCGCGACCAGAGGTTCAATCACCGGTTCAAGATCGCCCCCCAGCACTTCATCGAGTTTGTACAGCGTCAGGTTGATGCGGTGATCGGTGA
>CAYSMI010000013.1:0-19168 GCA_964432165.1 uncultured Acidiferrobacter sp. | reverse complement strand
TCTCGCTGCCCAGGTCCCGATAGAAAGAGATCGGAAGATCGGTCCCAAGCGCGTTATTGATAGCGTCGATAATGAATTCCACATTGGTATCAGTAACGCCACGCCCGAAGATGCAAAGACCCAGGGCATCGGAGGCCGCCATCACGCGCTGCGCCTCAAAGCTGGCGGCCACAATCTGTGATGCATCCATCCCCTGGCAGTCAAGTTTTGGAAGATTCCCGGCCGTATGGTCGGCCCCCTGTGCGCTCATCATCATGGTGATACCCGTACCCTCGACGACCCTCGGATCGTAGGCGCTAATCGCCTGCTGTTTGATCACGGGTATCCGCGCCGCGCCGTAGTGCTCGCCGACCCGGGCGGTCCCCTGTGCCCAGAGGCGTCCGTTTTCGGACCCCTTGCGGATCTCCTCGAGGACCTCAAGCATGAAGTTCTCATCGCCGAACTCCCCCTGCCCGACGTCCATGAGGACCGCAATCATGGCGCCGGCTTCGATCGTATCGATGCCAAGGTCATTGGCGACAAAGTTGACCCGTGCCAGTTCATCCGGGTCCGTCAGGCCGCAATTGGTGCCCATCAGGCCGATCGTTTCATACTCCACGGGCGAGACGATCTCCTTGCCATCGCTGTCGAAATAGACATTGCTGCACTCGATGGTGCAGCCCGGCATGCAGGCGTGTGCGGTTTCGCCGCCCCGCTCGAGATTCTGCTCACGGATAAACTCGCCGCCCATCCGCATGACCTCCTGGTCCGGATCAACCAGCTGGCCGCTAGTGAAATTCCGCACGGGAAGGCCTCCCAGATAGTTCTGGGTATCCGCCATCAGAGCAGTGCCGTAGGACTTCATGTTCTGCGCAATCTCGTCTTCCTTGAGAAGCGCGTTGTACTGTTTGACGGCGCTGATTACCTTCTTCCGGTCGTGCAGTTTGGGCATCTTGTTGAGATCAAGCACGATTGCCTTGATTTTCTTCACACCCATCACCGCTCCGACGCCGCCGCGTGCAGCCAGGCGCGAGGGCCGAAGATCCGTATCGCTAAAGGAGATGCCCGAAAGCAGCCCAAGGTACTCACCAACCGGGCCGCAAATCCCGAGGCTCACCTTTTTGCCGAATTGCTCGTGCAGCTTTGCGGCGCACTCAAAATTCGAAAGTCCCATGAGGTCATCGGCCGGAGAAAAACTGACTTCACCCTCAAGCGAGATATGCATGACGGTCCACTCGCTTGCGGCGCCATGCAGCGTAAAACCCGCAAGACCGAGCTGTCCCAACGCAAAACCAAAGGTGCCCCCGGCGTTTGCTTCCTTGATACCGCCGGTGAGCGGGCTGCGGCAGCCGACGCTGACACGGTTCGCATTGGAGAAATTGGTCCCCGCAAAAGGCCCGACCGAGAAGATCAGCGGGTTGTCGCCCGACAGCGGCTCAACCTTGGCGGCGCCGCATTCGACCAGTTCTCGGGCAATGAAATACCGCCCTCCCCGGGCAATCTGCTCACCGGCAAAGGTCTGCCGATCGACCTTCTGGTCTGCAAGCTGAATATGCAGATACTCTCTCATACGTTCTCCTTTATTTTCCGGACTCCATCCGGCTCAGTGCCGGATGGCTCGCCAGACCAGCGGCACCGTCACGGCAGCAAGAGCAATTTTGAAAATTTCTGCCGCGATAAACGGCGTCAGGCCGAAGGTCACCGCCTTATCCATGCCGATCACCACACCCAGCCAGACCACCCCGGGAGCGAAGATCAGAATCTGGCCGATAAACATCGCACCGAGCACTCCCAACGCGGAACGGCTCCAGCCCCGCTCGGCCAGCAACCCGATTACCGCCATGGCCAGCACGAAGCCGAACAGATAACCCCCCGTGGGGCCCATCAGGTAGGCTATTCCGGCACCCTTGGCAAACACCGGAAGACCCAGCGCCCCCTCGATCAGGTAAAGGGCGCCGGTCGCAAACCCAAGGCGCGGGCCGTAAGCGATGCCCAGCAGCAGCACCACGAAGGTCTGCATGGTCATCGGGACCGGCCAGAACGGGACCTGAACCTTTGCCGAGACCGCCAGCAGGACCGTTCCCGCGACGACGAGAACCGCCTGCGCCACGCGCGAATCGCGCGCCAGAGGCCAGATTTCCTGAGCGAGTGTGGTTTGCATGGGGGATCCTTTTGGTTATGCCAGTTAGGGTGAGAAGGCAATCCGGCCTTAAGTTAATCCGAACAATGCTTCGCGGTGCAAGCATCGATGCCGTATTCTCGGTTTCCGTCTGTATTCTGTCAAAAACGTCTCAAATTTCCACAGGCTGCCGAAGGAAACTTCAGGACTATCCTTCTAAAGCATCGAGGTACTGGCCGACAAAATCGAATCCGGCCTCGCGTGAGAACGCGTCGCTGAGTTTCCGGGTTACCGGGCCGGGAACGCCGTGAGCATCCAGCTTCGCACCGTCGTAGGAGCGCACCGGGCAGATACAAAAACTTGTGGAGGTGATAAATGCCTCATCAGAATCGCGCGCCTGTTCCGGGGAAATATCGGCCTCACGTACCGGGATACCTTCGGCTGTCGCTACCTCGAGAACAACTGCACGGCTGACACCGGGGAGCACATAAGCCGCCTTAGGTGTTAACAGTTCACCGTCTTGTACGAAGAAAACATTACTGCCGATCCCTTCGGAGACATAGCCGCGGGTGTCCAGCAGTATCGCCCATGCATGGCTTGAACGGTCCCTGACTTCAAGATCGGCCAGCACCAGATTGAGATAATTGTGGCTCTTGATATTCGGATCCAGGCTCTCGGGCGGAACCCGACGAAGCGACGGGGTGAAGACATCGAGTCCATCGCGCAGCATGGGCGCGCGGGCCCGAAGCGGCAGGGGCGTGCATTCAACGATCACGGTCGCGCCAGTGCTTTGCCACAGTTCACCTCCGACGACGTTGAGGCCGCGCGTGACGCGCTGCATGACCCAGTAATCTTCTCCAGGCGCGAGTAAAGGCAGATTCCGTGCCACGGTTTCCTGCGTAACCTCCGTCATCTCCTGCGGGGTCAGTCCCGGATCGATGGACGCCTTTCCGAGAGAACGGTACAGCCTGTCGATATGCGCCTTGAGCCGGAAGATCTCTCCGCCAAAGGTCCTCTCGGCATCGAACACGGCATCACCGAGATTAAACCCTCGATCCCTGAACGAGATACAGACCTTGGATTCCGGCAGAAATTCGCCGTTGAAATATGCGATCCGCTCTGTCACGCCAGCATGTCCTTGCTTAACCCTGGTCTGCTGTAGTGTGTACGCTCACTCGCTAACGGTCCAAGACCGGCGAGAGCAATTCAAAGCCCCCCTCAGCCGCAGCATCCATCAGCCAGCGGACCAGATGGTCGGCAAAACTACGACGCACCACAATATCGAGGGCTTCGCCCCGGGGATCGTCGCTCACATAAATAAAAACCACATTGGCGTGGGCAATCACGGTCTGGGCACAAGCGCCTTCCCCGAACACCCGCGAATGTAGATCCAGCGGGCATGCAGACGCCAGGACATCACGAAAGGCGCTTCCCCCCACTCTCAGCACCGTCTGCCCGCCCGAGATGTCGGTCAGGGCATGATGCAGCGGCGCAAGCTGGTCGGCAAGAACCGGGGTCTTGTCTTCACCCTGGGGGCCGATCACCAGCCATTCGTCCGGTGCCAGCCAACAGATGCTCCAGTCGTCTTTACATGCACAGGTATTGGGATCGCGTGGCAGCGGGATCCCGATTACCTGCGTCACCGCCCCGGTGAACGCTTGCTCCTCTGGATTACCCCTCAGGTTGATGTGCGTTCGAAACGGACGCTCCTGAATCCAGAAGTTGACCTTCAAATCTACACCCGGACGATGGATGGGGGTCTCGATTTCGATCAGAGGGGACTGTCTGGAATTCATATCGCTTGACGGTTTACGCGGCTGGCGCTAGACCCAACAAGGTCCGAGCCTCTTCGGGGCCCGCCGGATAGCGGTCGTATTCCGCTGCCACATCGGTGATGAGTTCAACCAGCGCTGCGTTGTTGGGCGCCAGCGTGTCCCTGCCCAGTTTGACATTGTCTTCAAACCCCGTTCGCGCGTGCCCGCCCATCTCGAGCGTCCACTTGTTCACCTCGAACTGTTGACGGCCGATCCCCATGGCAGACCAGGTGGCATCGGGGGCAAGTGCGGTCAGTTCATCTACCAGAAACTCCAGCAATTTGCGCCGCGTCGGCATCGCGCCCGGAATCCCGGTAACGAACTGCACATGCAGCGGTGTCGGGATCTTCCCCTGCTCCGCGAGCCTGACGGCGTTGTACAGCATCGCTGCGTCAAACACCTCCACTTCGGGTTTGACACCATGCTCTTTCATGCTGGCAGCCAGCGATTCAACCAGTTCCGGCGGGTTCTCATAAATCATGGTTGGGAAATTGACCGATCCTGTTGCGAGCGATGCCATGTCAGGCTTCAGATACATCATCGCACCGCGCTGGTCTGCTTCACGGCCACGGCCCCCCGTGGAAAACTGGATAATCATTCCCGGGCAGTGCTTGCGGACGCCCTCCTGCACCTTGGCAAAAAGTTCGGGATCAGATGATGAGTTTTCATCTTTATCCCGCACGTGAATATGCACCAGGGAGGAACCTGCCTCAAAAGCCTCGTGGGTCGACTCGATCTGCTCTTGCGGCGTGACCGGGAGCGCCGGGTTATCTTTTTTTCTCGGCTGTGAACCCGTGATGGCGGTCGTGATGACGATCGGTTTGGTCATGATTTGGTACGCTGGTTTTCGGGATCAAAAAACACCGGCTCACAGATGGTAGCAGGTACCACCGAGCCGTCCATCAACTGCGCGTAAATCGTACCTCCCATTCGGGAACGCCCGCCCTTGACAAGTGCCAGCGCGATCGAACGGCCCAGGTTGGCGCTGTAGTAACTGGAAGAAACATGCCCGATCATGGGCACAGGCCGCTCTTCCTGCGGTGCATTCACCAGCTGAGCCCCCTCGGGCAGCACCCGAGCGGGGTCTGCCGTCTTGAGGCCGACCAGTTGTTTGCGGTTCGGTCGCTCCGTATCCGGACGGCTCAGCGAACGCCTGCCGATGAAATCCTTTCTCTTGGACACAATCCAGTCCATCCCAAGATCAACCGGCGTTACCGACCCATCGGTATCCTGGCCAACGATCACATAGCCCTTCTCCGCCCGCAGCACGTGCATCGCCTCGGTACCGTAAGCCGTAATATCAAAGTCCCGACCGGCCCTCATGACTGCTTCCCAAAGGGCGAGCCCCTGATTGGCGTCGACACTGATCTCAAAGGCAAGTTCACCGCTGAAACTGATACGGCTCACCCGGGCAGGTATCCCCGCAACCTGCCCGACCTGCACGCTCATAAACGGGAATGCGGGGGCATCGAGGTCGAGATCACATCCTGCCGCCTTGAGGACAGTTCGCGACTGCGGTCCCGCTACACTCATCACGCTCCACTGATCAGTGACCGACGTCAGGTAAACCTTGAGATGGGGCCACTCGGTCTGCAGCCAGCGCTCCATCCAGGCCATCACGGCTGCTGCCCCGCCGGTGGTAGTTGTCATCAGATAGTGCCCGGGTGCAAGACAGGTCGTGACGCCGTCATCCATCACCATACCGTCTTCACCCAGCATAAATCCGTATCGGCAGCGGCCGGGCTGCAGGTTATCCCAGTTGTTGGTGTACAGCAGGTTGAGAAAATCGGCGGCATCGGGGCCACGGATGTCAATTTTGCCGAGGGTTGATGCATCCAGCACACCAACACCGTTTCGCGTAGCGAGACACTCGCGGTTGACCGCCTCATGCATATCCTCGCCGTTACGGGGATAAAACCAGGGGCGCTTCCACTGCCCCACGTTTTCGAACATAGCGCCCCGGCGCAGGTGCCATGTGTGCAGAGCGGTTTTCCGGACCGGATCAAACAGTTGCTCGCCCAAGGTGCGTCCGGCAACGGCGCCAAAGGTCACGGGCGTGTAGTTGGGACGGAACGTCGTGGTCCCCACCTCGCCGGGTAGTTTGCCCAGGGTTTTGGCCAGGATGGCGAGCCCGTTTATATTGCCCAGTTTCCCCTGATCCGTACCGAAACCCAGAGCCGTGTAGCGCTTCACGTGTTCGATAGACCGATACCCTTCACGCGCGGCGAGGCGGATATCGGCTGCGGTCGTGTCGTTCTGGAAATCGATGAACTTCTTGATGCGACCGCGCGTAAGCGGACTGGCAGGTACCTCCCACAGGGGCTTTAAGGGCGCTTCATCCACGTCATCGGTGGCCGGAATATCAACATAGCCGCCGGGCCAACCGCTTTTTGCCGCCGCACCGATACCGGCGGCTGCACCTTCACGCAGGCACGCCGACAGCGCGAAGCTGCCGCCACAGGCACCCGCCGAACACTCCGCCTGGACCGGTTGACCCGGAACAAAGCATGCGCGGGCTTCGTCATACCGCGGCCGTGCGCCCGATTGGGAATGCAAATGCACCACGGGGCTCCAGCCGCCGGACATCGCCAGTATCTGGCAGTCCACATAACCTTTGTGCAACAGAACATCGTCACTGGGCGGCGAAAGTTTTGCGAGTTCGATGCGCTTGAGTCCCTGCCATCCAGACTGAACGGACGGCACCACGTATCCGGGATAGACAGGTATCCCAAGCGCGGAGACCGCAGCCAGCATCGTGTCGCCGGGGTTTTCCCTGGCATCCACAACGGCTCTCACGTCCATACCGGCCGAGGCCATGTCGAGTGCCGCCTGGTAACCCGAATCGTTATTGGTGAAGACGGCACCGCTGCGCCCTGGTGCAACCGCATACCGACGGATATAGGTGCTCACCGCAGATGCGAGCATGACCCCAGGGCTATCATTGCCATCGAACACCAAAGGTCGCTCTATCGCGCCCGTCGCAATCACCACCTGTTTCGCCCGTACCCGCCACAGCCTCTCGCGTGCCAATTTAGGGTCTGATTGTCCGGGCCCGAGGTGGTCGGTCCGGCGCTCGTTGACGACCAGGAAGTTATGGTCGTAGTAACCCGTCACGGTGGCCCGGGTCAGCACGGTGACTTCCGGGTAGCTGTTAAGTTCTGCCACCCGTTCCGACACCCACTCAAGGCCTGTACGGCCTCTGATCGTGGCCGGCGCGTACAGCAGGCTGCCGCCAAGCTGTACCTGCTCATCAACAAGCATCACACGAGCACCCGCTCGTGCGGCTCCCAGCGCGGCGATTAGGCCCGCTGGCCCACCGCCGGCAACAAACACATCGCAATGCGCATGGCGCTTGTCGTAATGATCCGGATCCGGCAGTGCCGGCGCATGACCGAGACCAGCAGCATGGCGGATGTGATGTTCGTAACGCATCCACGCCGAGCGTGGCCACATGAATGTTTTGTAGTAGAAACCTGCCGGCAGCAGCCGCGACACCCAGTTGTTGATAGCGCCGACATCAAAAGCAAGGTTCGGCCAACCGCCCACAGTCCGGGCAGTGAGACCTTCGTACAACTCGACCTGGGTCGCCCTCAGATTGGGTGTGCTGTAGGCCCCCTCGCCCAACTGCACCAGAGCGTTGGGCTCTTCCGGGCCTGCCCCCACTACTCCCCGGCGCCGGTGATATTTAAAGCTCCGGCCGAAGAGCCGAACCCCCTGGGCAAGCAGTGCGGAAGCCAGGGTATCACCCGGATGGCCGGAGTAATCCCTGCCGTTGAACCTAAAGCGGATTCGCCGCGAGCGGTCAATCAGTCCACCCTTGTCCAGTCGCCGGGCTGTGCTCACTCGACGGTCCCAGATGGCGGCTCGCCCGGGCGGTACACCGTCAGGATCGCGTAACTGACCGTGTCACGCAGGACGTTAAACCAGCGCCGGCATCCCGCACTGTGGCACCACTGCTCGGCGTGGACGCCCTTGGTGTTGGCCCGGTTAAAAAGGTAGTCGGCCCACTGCTCGTCACTCAGGGTATCCGGGTCCTCCGGACGGACGATATGCGCTTCACCGCCGTAGTGGAATTCCTCCTGATCGCGCTCGCCACACCAGGGGCATTCAATTTGCAGCATCGGAAATCCCCCCAGACAAAGCTCTAGTGCGCCACCCCGGCGGCACCGTGTTCATCAATGAGTGCGCCCGATGTGAAACGTTCAAGGTCAAAGGCCGCGTTCAGCGGATGGGGTTCATCCTGCGCTACGGTGTGTGCAAAAACCCACCCTGATCCCGGTGTGGCCTTAAAGCCCCCGGTTCCCCAGCCGCAGTTGAAATAAAGCCCCTTAACCGGTGTTTTGGAAATGATCGGGCACGCATCCGGACAGACATCGACGATACCGCCCCACTGGCGCAGCATCCGTACCCGGCTGAAGATCGGAAAGAGTTCCACGATGGCCGCGACATTGCCCTCGATAATCGAGAAACTGCCGCGCTGTCCGTAACCCGTGTAGGCATCAATCCCGGCACCGATGACAAGTTCCCCTTTGTCCGACTGACTGACGTAGCCATGCACCGCGTTCGACATAATGACCGTATCGAGCACGGGCTTCAGCGGCTCGGAGACGAGCGCCTGAAGCGGGTGACTCTCTACTGGAAAACGCAGTTCGGCCATATCCGCGAGGGAGCTGGCATGTCCGGCCACCACCACGGCGACTTTCCCGGCACCGATATATCCCCGGGTGGTCTCAACGCCGCAGACCGCACCATCTTCCCGGCGGATACCGGTGACTTCGCAGTTCTGAATGATGTCGACACCGCGGGCATCGGCTGCACGGGCAAACCCCCAGGCCACGGCATCATGGCGCGCAACACCACCGCGCGGCTGAAAAGATGCACCAAGCACAGGATACCGGGCCTCGCTCGACACGTTCATCGCCGGCACTTTTACCTTGATCTCAGCGGGGGTGAGGATCTCGCTGTCAATGCCGTTTAACCGGTTGGCATTGGAACGTCGATAGATGTCACGCATATCCTGCAGGTTGTGTCCGAGGTTCATCACGCCCCGCTGGCTGAACATGACGTTGAAGTTGAGCTCCTGGCTGAGTCCCTCCCACAATTGCAGGGATTTTTCGTACAGGTGAGCCGCCTCGTCCCAGAGGTAGTTGGAACGCACGATGGTTGTGTTGCGCCCCGTGTTGCCTCCGCCGATCCAGCCCTTCTCCAGAACTGCAATCCTGCCGACATCGTGCTCGGCAGCAAGGTAATAGGCCGTTGCAAGCCCATGGCCTCCCCCGCCCACCACAATCACATCATAGGAGGCCGCCGGGTCAGGACTGCGCCAGGCTTCCGACCAGTTCTGGTGATAGTTGACCGCGTTACGGGCCAGACTGAAGATGGAATAACGGTCTTTTCTCACACTGCTCCTGATGCCGCCCATGACCTCAGGCCAGAGGCGCCATTAAAGACAGCCGCCTTCAACAAAGGCAGGTCGATGAATGCCCTTACTCGTCCCGATAGACGGGGAAACGGGCGCACAGTTCCTTGACCTGCTCCCGGGTTGCATCGATCACAGACTCGTCACCCATGTTGTCCAGAATGTCGCAGATCCAGTTGGCAATCTGGGTCATCTCAGCCTCTTTGAAACCCCGGGTCGTTCCCGCAGGAGAGCCGATACGCAGGCCGCTGGTGACGAACGGTGACTGCGGGTCATTCGGCACGGAGTTTTTGTTGACCGTAATGTTGGCGCGACCCAGCGCTGCATCCGCGTCCTTTCCGGTTATTCCCTTGTCGATGAGATCCAATAGGAACAGGTGATTGACCGTACCCCCGGACACGATGTTGTAGCCCCGGTCGATGAAGGCCTTGGCCATCGCCTGCGCGTTGGCGATCACCTGTTCACTGTAGACCTTGAACTCGGGCTGTAGGGCCTCGAGGAAGGCAACGGCCTTTCCGGCAATCGCATGCATCAGCGGGCCGCCCTGGGTACCGGGAAAAACCAGTGAAGCCAATTTCTTCTCGATCTCGGGGTTTGCCCGGGCCATGATCATTCCGCCTCGGGCGCCGCGAAGGGTTTTGTGCGTGGTACAGGTCGTGACATCCGCAATTTGCACGGGGCTCGGATAAAGACCGACCGCAACCAGGCCCGTCACGTGGGCCATATCGGCCACAAGGTAGGCGGCGACACTGTCGGCGATGTCCCGGAACCGCTGCCAGTCGAGAGCCAGGCTATACGCCGAGAACCCCGCTACGATCATTTTGGGCTGGTGCTCTTTGGCGAGCCGTTCCACCTCGTCATAGTCGATCTCGCCGGTATCCGTATTGAGACCATATTGCACGGCGTTATAGAGTTTTCCCGAGAAGTTGACGGCGGCACCGTGCGTGAGGTGTCCGCCGTGCGCGAGACTCATTCCGAGCACCGTATCCCCGGGATTCAGCAGAGCCATATATACGGCCGCGTTCGCACCGGATCCAGAATGCGGCTGCACGTTGACGTAATCGGCGCCAAACAGTTCCTTGGCCCGGTCTATCGCCAACTGCTCGGCGACATCGACAAATTCACAACCGCCGTAGTAGCGCTTGCCGGGATACCCTTCAGCATACTTGTTGGTTAGTGCGGTGCCCTGGGCCTCCAGCACGCGCGGACTGGTGTAGTTTTCTGACGCAATCAGTTCAATATGCTCTTCCTGGCGTTGCCGTTCGTTCTGAATCGCTTCCCAAAGTTGGGGGTCAAAATCTGCAATCGTATCTTTGCTGCTAAACATAGTTTTCTCGGTTAATGCCTGTCGTTGAATAGAATCGGGAAATCCGGGCCGGGCTCCGCCGGGCCGGGGATTTTACCGGAGGATCGTGTCCAAACCCAACCACAAATCAGGGATTTATTAATGGTCGGCTAGTGTCCAGATGCCTGCTTCCAGGCCATAAGGCTCCGTAGGGAGTGCTCCCCGTGATAGCGTAGTTGCCCCTGGGGGTATCCCCACTTTATCCCGATTGGGCAGGCCAAACGCGAGTGGCACTGAATGCCGCAGCCCGCCTGGTCTTCAAACCGTTGGCCGATACATGCCTGCCGGTTAAATGCGCCCTCTTTGGTTACGGCCCCGACCGGACAGGCCCGGATACAGGGCGGATCCTGGCAGGTATCGCAGGGGGACGAGACTGTCTGCGGCTTCGTGAACGGTAAAGCGCCGGTCGTCAGGAAAGCGGCACGAAATGCAAACCAGGGACCAAAGACCGGACTGATATCGAGGCCGAGCGGGGAAGGCGCTGACCAGCCGACCCAGCGACCGAGCTGCTGCAGCGGAATCAGGGCATCCCCGGGATAGAGAAGGCGCGGTGCGGAGTCTTCCCAGAAACGCTCAGCCACCTCCAGAGCCGCCCGGCGCGAAACCGCATCGAAAGGATCGGCATCGGATAGATCCTGCGTGTTCATCCAGTCCCACAGCGCGGAACCGCCCATACCCAGAAGTACCAGCCGCTCTCCCGGTATCCGTTCAACTCCCGTCTCGTCCCAGGCGGCTGCGAGTGCCGGGGGGAAAGCGCACACATCAAGCACTGCCCTGAGATTAAATCCTCGGTCCTGAAGCCATTGCCCGCCCTGGGCAAAGGCACCGTTACTGATTTCTGTCATGATCGTGTACCGGGATTTCCCAAAATGTATGGCGAGTTAGCGCCCTGCTATAGTTGATCTTACGCAAATTCCCTGTCCTTTACAGAATACGAAAGTGTCTACCTGTGTGATTCATGGTCACCGCGGGGCCCGCGGTCTTACGCCGGAGAATACCCTGGCGGGATTTGCATCTGCCTGCGCCATCGGCGTGGATGGGATTGAACTAGACGTCCTGATCAGTGCGGATGAGCGCGTCGTGATTCATCATGATCCCCGCCTTAACACCGATCTGTGCCGCGATGGCAGCGGCGAGTGGCTCGAGGGCACGACGCCTCTGATTCGCGAGCTCACCCAGGAACAACTGAAGACATTTGACGTGGGCAGGATTCGGCCCGGTTCCCCGCAGGCATCGCGGTTTCCCTTGCAACAGGGCGTAGAGGACGAAAATATTCCCCTGCTGTCGGACCTTGTATGCTGGTGGCAAACCCTCGCCCCGCGCCGACCGACGCTCAATATCGAACTGAAGTCCGATCCGCGGCATCCTGAAGAAAATCCGGACCCGCCCGACTATGCCCGTATTGTTGTCAGTGAACTTAAAAAATGGAATCTGCTGGGTGAGGTCTGGGTGCAGGCGTTTGACTGGCGGGTGCTTCAGGAAATTCAGCGCCTTGCCGATAACGTCTACACCGGATATCTCAGCAGTGAACGTGAGGATGACGCGACAGTGACGAACGACGGCGAATCGCCATGGCTTGCAGGTTTTGACCCTGCGCGTTTTGGCTCGAACCTGCCCAGGGCCATCCAAGCCGCGGGAGGCAGATTCTGGGGCCCGGCCTTTGCAGATGTCTCAAAGGACCGCGTGCTTGAGGCACAGACGCTTGGTCTTGTCGTGCATACCTGGACGCTGAATGAAGAAAAAGAGTTCCAGCGGGCGCTAGACCTTGGCGTCAACGGGATCACCACTGACTATCCCGATCGGGCACAAGCGGTGTTTCGCTCAGCCGGTCTTTCGGTCGCTTCGCCCTGTGAAGCAGCCGAACCTGCTACGGCGGCTGAAGGATGAGCGAGCCCCTTTTAAGCGTTCGCGATCTTCGCGTGGTCTTTCGGATGGCGACCGGCGAAATCGAGGCCCTGCATGGCGTTGATTTTGATATCGAGCCGGGGAGCACCGTGGCGCTGGTTGGGGAATCGGGTTCGGGAAAGTCAGTCACTGCCCAGGCGGTCATGGGTATTCTGCCGGCCAACGCCAGGATCACTTCAGGACAGCTGATCTTTAACGATCCCAAGAGCGACACCCAGACCGATATTGCCACGCTGGCGACGGAAAGCCCCGAACTTCAGGCAATCCGCGGTGGCAGGATTTCCATTATCTTCCAGGAGCCGATGGTCTCGCTTTCGCCGCTGCACACCGTCGGTGATCAGGTCAGCGAAGCGTTGTTTCTTCATCGTGATGTGAATCGCGCACAAGGCATGGAGCAGACCGAAGCCATGCTGGAAATGGTGGGCTTTCCCAACCCGGCGAGGGCGCTTCAGACCTACCCGTTCGAACTTTCAGGAGGGCTGCGCCAGCGGGCGATGATTGCGATGGCACTGGTCTGCCGCCCTTCCCTGCTGATTGCTGACGAACCGACCACGGCTCTCGATGTCACCGTCCAGGCGCAGATTCTGAATCTCATCCGGGATCTTCAGGCAGAACTCAAGATGGCTCTGCTGCTGATCACCCACGATCTTGGTGTCGTGGCCAATATGGCCCAGACCGTGGTCGTGATGTACCACGGTCGTATTGTCGAAAGCGGAGCCGCGCCCGAGCTTTTTTCCGAACCCGGCCATCCTTACCTTCGCGCGCTTTTCAAGGCTGTGCCCCGCTTTGGCATGGAGCGAAGCGAGCGCCTGGTGCCGGTAAGAGCTATTGAACATGAACTCGGTGACCACTTTCAAAAGCCGTCCTCCCCGGCCGCACACGGTGAACCGCTGCTTGACGTGCGCCATCTTTGCAAAACCTTCACGATCAGGGGTACGGGGCTCTTCGGGCGAACTGAATCCACCGAAGTGAAAGCGGTAGACGACGTCAGCTTTGCTATCCAACGCGGCGAATGCCTTGGCCTTGTCGGCGAAAGCGGTTGCGGCAAAACCACCGTCAGCAAAATCCTGATGCGGGCCTTAAGCCCCGACTCCGGGTCCGTTGAATATTATGACGAGGGCGAAGCGCTCGATCTGCTCAGCCTCGATGATAAGGCTATGATGGCAATGCGCTGCAAAATGCAGCTGATCTTTCAGGATCCATTCAGTTCGCTCAGCCCGCGGATGACGGTATTCGATATCGTGCGTGAGCCGCTGGTGATCCATCAGCGCGGTGATACCGCAAGTCAGCGCGAACTGGTGCAGGAACTGATGCGCCTCGTTGGCCTCGATCCGCGCTTCTTAAGCCGCTATCCGCACAGTTTTTCTGGTGGCCAGCGCCAGCGAATCAGTATTGCGCGGGCGCTGGCGCTGCAGCCGCAACTCTTGCTCTGTGATGAGCCCGTATCGGCGCTGGATGTATCTATCCAGGCGCAGGTATTGAACCTGCTGAAGGATCTTAAATCTGAACTCGGCCTCACCTATCTTTTCATTTCCCATAACCTCGCGGTGATCGACTACATCGCCGACCGGGTGGCCGTGATGCATCGCGGACGCCTGGTTGAGATCGCCTCGCGTGACCAGCTCTTTGCCAGCCCGGCTCACCCCTATACCCGATCCCTGCTTCAGGCCGTGCCGCATCCTGATCTTGCCAGACCTCTTGATTTCGAGGCGATCACCGCTTCCGGCGGGAACGATCCGGACCACTGGCCGGCGGCGTTCCAGCTGGATGCAGGCAGTTCCGAACAGTGGCTCGACCTTGGCCAGGGGCA
Source organism: uncultured Acidiferrobacter sp. (assembly GCA_964432165.1). GTDB lineage: Bacteria > Pseudomonadota > Gammaproteobacteria > Arenicellales > UBA868 > UBA868. Next base: position 4,777 of record CAYSMI010000013.1, on the reverse strand, counting down.
TCGTGTCCGGGCCCGCGCCAATGCCAACCCAGGAGAAATTGCCCAATGAGAGTTCTCTATCCCGCCTGTCTTGCCCTCTTGACCTGTCTTGCAGGAGGTCCGGCAATGGCCGAATCGCCTTTGCTCAGCGAGCGGGTCAGCGCGGGGGCCCTACCGCCGGCCGCTGAACGGCTGCCGCAGACACCCATGGTGACCGACCTCGCCGCAATGGGACGCAAGACGGGGCGCCCCGGCGGGGATATCAGCCTGCTGATGGCGCGCAGCAAAGATACCCGGATGCTCACGGTTTATGGTTATGCACGGCTGATGGGATTTACACCCGAGCTCAGCCTTCAGCCCGATATCGCACTCAAGGTCGACAATGATGCTGACCAGAGTTTCACATTTCACCTGCGTCCCGGACACCGCTGGTCGGACGGCCAACCCTTTACCACCGAAGACTTCCGATATTACTGGGAAGACATGGCGCTCAACGAATTCCTCTCTCCTTTTGGCCCCCCGGAAGCCCTTCTGGTCAACGGTGAGCCGCCCAGGGTAGAGGTCATCGACCGTCATACGATCCGGTACCACTGGGCGGCGCCCAATCCCCTCTTTCTCCCTTCGCTTGCGGGTGCACGGCCGCTTTACATCTATGCCCCGGCGCATTACCTCAAGCAGTTTCATGCAGGCCACGTGGCTGAAGACAAACTTAATGCAATGGTCGAGGAGGCCGGTGTCCGCAACTGGGCGGGGCTTCATACCCGATATGGACACCAGTACAAGTTTGATAACCCGGATCTGCCCACGCTGCAGCCCTGGCAGTGCGTCACCCCGGCTCCCTCGGAGCGTTTCATCTTCGAGCGCAACCCGTACTTTCACCGCGTGGATGCAAAGGGGCAGCAGCTGCCCTACCTCGACCGGGTGATCGTCAATATTGCAAGTTCGGGTCTCATTCCGGCCAAAACCGGAGCCGGCGAATCCGACCTGCAGGGCCGGTACCTGCGGCTCGACAACTACCCCTTCCTGATGGAAGGCGGAGAAAGAAACAACTTTGTGGTGCGCCTCTGGCAAATGGGGATTGGCTCCCAGATGGCTATCTACCCGAACCTCAACGCCAATGACGATACCTGGCGGGAACTCATGCGCGATGTGCGGTTCCGGCGCGCCCTTTCACTGGGGATTGACCGTGATGAGATTAACCAGGTGATTTACTTCGGCCTGGTCCATCCCAGTGCAAACACTGTCCTGCCGCAAAGTCCGCTGTTTCGCCAGGAGTATGCAGACGCCTGGGTCGAGTTTGACCTCAATGCCGCCAATGCCCTGCTTGACGAGATCGGCCTTCGCGAGCGCGATGACGAGAACCTGCGACTGCTGCCGGATGGCCGGCCAATGGAGATCGTGGTGCATTCTGCAGGGGAAAGCACCGAACAGACCGACCTCCTTGAACTCATTCATGATAACTGGCTCAAGATGGGCATCAAGATTCACACCAAGCCCTCCCAGCGCGAGGTGTTTCGCGAACGGCTTTACTCCGGCGAGGCGCTGATGTCGATCTGGACCGGTCTTGATAACGGCCTGCCGACAGCCGATACCCCGCCCACGGAACTGGCACCGACCAACCAGACGCAGCCACAGTGGCCAGTGTGGGGTCAGTATTTCGAAACCGCAGGTCTCACGGGCAGCGCACCGGATGTGCCGGAAGTTGCCGAACTTGCCGAGTTGCTTCAGCAATGGCGCAGCGCGTCGGATTCACAGCTGCGCCATGAGGTCTGGCAGCGGATGCTTGCAATTCATGCAGAGCAGGTCTTCAGCATCGGCACCGTGAACGCCGTCCCGCAGCCCATTGTCATCAATGCCCGCCTGCGCAATGTGCCCGAGGAAGGCGTCTATGCCTGGGCGCCGGGGGCGTACTTCGGCATGTACCGGCCCGATACCTTCTGGCTCGAACCCTGAGGCGCTGACGCGACCTTCTGCCCATGCTGCGGTACACCATCAGGCGGTTTCTGACCATGATCCCCACGCTGATTGCGATCAGCGTGATTGTGTTCGTGATCATCCAGCTGCCCCCGGGTGACTACCTCGAGAGCCACATTGCCACCATGCAGGCACAGGGGGAGAACGTCGATCAGAAGAAGATCGCATTCTTGCGTGAGCAATACGGTCTCGACCAGCCGATGTGGAAGCAGTACCTGACCTGGGTAACAGGATTTATTCAGGGGGATCTTGGCTACTCCTTTGAATACGACCTGCCGGTGACGGACGTCGTCGGCGACCGGATGTTCCTGACCATCCTGATATCCATCGTCACCATCGTCTTTACCTGGCTTATTGCCTTTCCGATCGGGATCTACTCGGCCACCCACCAGTACAGCTGGGGAGACTACGGCCTCACCTTTATCGGCTTCATCGGGCTCGCCACCCCCAATTTCCTGCTGGCGCTGGTCATGCTGTATCTCGCCAACGTCTACTTCGGTACCTCGATTGGGGGTCTCATGGACCCCGAGTTTATTGACCAGCCATGGAGCACAGCGAAACTGCTCTCGGTGCTCGAGCATCTTTGGATTCCTGTCATCGTGATTGGAACCTCCGGCACGGCCGCTATGATCCGCCGGCTTCGCGCCAACCTGCTCGATGAACTGGAAAAGCAATACGTGACCACGGGCCGTGCCAAAGGGCTACCGCCGGGCAAATTGCTGCGCAAGTATCCGCTGCGTATGGCACTTAATTTCTTCGTGGCTGACATCGGCAATCTGCTGCCCGGGATCATTTCCGGGGCAGAGGTGGTTGCGGTGGTGCTTTCCCTGCCCACCACCGGACCACTGCTCATCGCCTCGCTGCAGAGCCAGGATATGTATCTGGCGGGCTCGTTCCTGATGTTTCTCGCGATTCTCACTGTGATCGGCATGCTCATCTCTGATCTGCTGCTGGCGATGCTGGATCCGCGGATCCGTCTTCAGGGGGCTCCCGAGAAATGAATACGCCCAAGACACCGCATTACGTCTCGCGCGAGCCTTTCGATCCCTACTCAGTCGAAAAGCTCACCCCCGCACAGGAGAAGTTGTATCTCGCCTCCCAGTGGCGTTTGATGTGGTGGAAATTGCGCCGCCACAAACTGGCGCTGGTCTCAGGCGTCGTGCTGGCGCTCTTTTACCTCGTTGCTGCGCTTGCCGAGTGGGTCGCCCCTTATGATCTTCATACCCGCAACGCCCGGTTTATCCATGCACCGCCACAGGCGATTCACCTCTTTCACGAAGGCAAGTTTGTCGGACCTTTTGTCTACGGCTACCACTACAAACTGAACATGTCGACGCTAAAACGCGAGTTCACCGTTAATCACGACAGTATCCAGCCGCTTCGCTTTTTCTGTGAAGGCGACCCCTACCGCTTCTGGGGGCTATTTGAGTCGCGCTTTCATCTTTTCTGCCCGAGCGCAAATGCCATGAAGTATGAGCAGGGTGGTGAGGCTTTCAGTTTTTCCGGACAAGGGGGTACGGTGTTCCTGCTCGGCACAGACCGGCTCGGGCGCGATCTTTTATCACGCATCATCTATGGCTCGCGTATCTCGCTGACTATCGGCCTTGTCGGAATTGCTGTCAGTTTTATCCTGGGGATTGTGATCGGAGGACTCGCGGGCTATTTTGGCGGCTGGATCGACGCGCTGGTGCAGCGGGTCATTGAAGTGCTGCGTTCGTTCCCGGAGATTCCGCTGTGGATGGCGCTTTCTGCGGTGCTGCCCGTCACCTGGAGTCCGCTGCTGATCTTCCTCGGGATTACCGTGATCCTGGCCATGCTCGACTGGACCGGGCTGGCACGGGCGGTGCGCTCTAAACTCATGGCGCTTCGTGAAGAGGACTACTGCACCGCCGCACAACTGCTGGGGGCACGCCCGCGGCGCATTATCGGCCGGCATCTGCTGCCGGGATTTATGAGTCATCTGATTGCCTCGGCCTCGCTCTCGATCCCCGGGATGATCCTTGGGGAGACCGCGCTCAGTTTCCTGGGGCTGGGCTTGAGGCCGCCAATTACGAGCTGGGGCGTGCTGCTGAATGAAGCGCAGAACATTAATGTGGTCGCGCTCTATCCCTGGCTGATGCTGCCCGTTGTCCCCGTGGTGATTATCATTCTTGCCTTTAATTTCTTTGGTGACGGCCTGCGCGATGCCGCCGACCCCTATAAGACATAAAACGGATTACTAAGGAGCAAGATTTGACCGTCAGAATTCCTGAGAACTACGTCAGCGGCGGTTTTGCCATGGAATACGAAGTCCCGTGGATGACGCCCGGTGCAGTCCACAAACTCGATGAACTGGTGAGGTCCGACGATCGGGTGATTGAAGTCGGCACAGGCGGTTCGTCTCTTTTCTTTGGTCGAAGGGCGAGCGCCGTCCTGGGGCTTGAGCCTTCCATCGACTGGGCCGACTCCGTTGTCGCAGAGGCCAATCAAAGAAGCCTTAACAACATCGACATTGTCGCCGAGAGTGATCCCGAGAAACTTCTCGCCATTGCGCGACGCCTCGGCGGATGTTCGGTGCTGTCAGTGGATCCCGATGACGGCTACGACCGCGATGAACTGCAGGACATCCTCTCAGGCCGTGCGGGAGATCAGCTCGAAGTTGTCGCTATGGATAACTACGGCGCCGCTGATCTCTTCTCGCGATCCTGGGACTGGAGCAATGATCAGGTGATTGACAGCCTGCCGGGTTCAGGCTGGCAGGGCGAATCCTTTAACGACCCCAAATGGCGGGGCAAGGGAACGCGCATCTTCTGGCGCCGCCGCTAAGCGGTTTACTTTCCGTTTT
>CAYSMI010000012.1:15461-19512 GCA_964432165.1 uncultured Acidiferrobacter sp. | reverse complement strand
GGCAGAGCGGCCTTTGAGGGCTCTCACATCCCAGGGGCCCGATATGCAGATCTCGAGCAAGACCTTTCGGGTCCAGTCTCCTCGGAAACCGGAAGGCATCCGCTTCCGGCATTCGGACTGTGGTTGGAAACCATAGCGAAGCTTGAGGTCGACAGCAGCACTCCAATAGTTCTGTATGACGGCGGGCCAGGTGTCTTTGCAGCGCGCCTTTGGTGGATGCTGAACTGGGCAGGCATTGAGAACGTGATGTTGTTGGATGGGGGTTTCTCCCAATGGCGTAAGGAAGGGTTGGCGGTTCAATCGGGCGAAGAGAGTGATAGTCGGCCAGGATCCTCTGCCGAGGCGCCGGCTCATGATATCGAACACGCCTTACATGTTAATGCACAGTTCCTGATGGAACACCTTCATGACCCGCAAGTAGTGATCCTGGATGCGCGGGAGGAGGAGCGCTTCAGCGGCAGAAAAGAACCCTTGGACAAAAAGGCCGGATGTATCCCTGGTGCGTTCAACCGGCATTTTGCGCTGAACCTTTCGGAGGGTCTTTTCAAGTCACCGACAGCGCTCCGGGCAGAGTTTGAGGAGGTGATGCAAGGCCTGCCTCCAGAATCCGTGGTGCATAGTTGCGGTTCGGGCGTTACTGCCTGCCATAACCTTTTTGCCATGGAATATGCCGGCCTCAGTGGATCGAGGCTGTACCCGGGCTCCTGGAGCGAGTGGATCGCAGATCCGGCCCGGCCGATCGATGTCCGGGGGTAAATTCCGGTTGGCCAGGGTGTTTTTTTGACGCGCATGTCGTAACGGAGCAGGTGTAAGTGAAAGTACACGAATATCAGGCAAAAGAGATTTTGCGTAGCCGTGGCGTACCGGTGCCGCGTGGAGGGCCCTGCTTCAGCGAGGAGGAGGCGGTCAAGGTGGCCCGGGAGCTTGGCGGTAACCGCTGGGTGGTGAAGGCCCAGATTCACGCGGGAGGCCGGGGCAAGGGGGGCGGCGTTAAGGTCGTCGAGTCCCTTGAAGCGGTCCGGACCGCGGCAGATGAGCTGCTTGGGATGATGCTGGTCACTCATCAGACCGGACCGGCTGGCCAGCAGGTTAACCGGCTGCTGGTAGAGGAGGGTGTAGATATCGCCCGCGAGTTGTACGTCGGTCTTGTGATCGACAGGAGTTCGCAGCGTGTGGTGGTTATGGCGAGTTCGGAAGGGGGTACAGAAATTGAAGAGGTAGCCGCCCGCACCCCTGAAAAGATTCTCAAGACCTTGGTTGATCCGAAGACAGGTCTGTCTCAAGACGAAGCGCTCGATATGATGCGCAAACTGGAACTCGAACCGGCACAGGCCGAGGAAGGTGCGCGTTTTCTGAGCCTGCTTTTTGAAGCCTTCTGGGAGACCGACGCTTCGCTCGCAGAGATTAACCCGCTGGTGATCACCGCCGATAACCGGGTGATGGCCCTGGATGCGAAATTTAATTTTGACGACAACGCGCTCTTTCGGCATCCCGACATCGTTGCGATGCGTGATACAGACGAGGAGGATCCGGCAGAACTCGAAGCCTCAGCGGTCGGGCTGAGTTATATCTCCCTGGACGGCAATATCGGCTGCCTCGTCAACGGGGCCGGCCTCGCCATGGCGACCATGGATATTATTAAACTGTATGGTGGGGAACCGGCCAACTTTCTTGACGTCGGTGGCGGTGCCACCACGGATCAAGTCACCGAGGCGTTCAAGATCATGTTACGCAATCCCGATCTTAAGGCCATTCTGGTGAATATCTTCGGGGGAATCATGCGGTGTGACGTCGTGGCTGAGGGCCTGGTACAGGCTGCGGGTGTGGTCAAACTGAAAATTCCCCTGGTAGTCCGCCTCGAGGGAACCAATGTGGAGCGCGGACGCAAGATCCTCGAGAAATCGGATCTCGACATGATGACGGCTACGACCATGGCCGATGCGGCAGAGAAGGTCGTTGCGGCAACCGGGAACTGATTCATGGCCATACTGATCAACGGTACAAGCCGGGTGATCACCCAGGGGATCACTGGAAAAACGGGTCAGTTCCATACCCGCAATTGCGTTGAGTATGCCGGCGGGGGGGACTGCTTTGTCGCCGGGGTGACGCCAGGAAAAGGCGGACAGGAATTTGAAGGGATCCCGATCTTTGATACCGTCGAGGAGGCCCGTGCCCAGACCGGTGCCGATGTCTCTGTAATCTACGTACCTCCGCCTTTTGCGGCGGCCGCAATCGACGAAGCCGTAGTGGCGGGCATCGCTACCGTGATTTGCATTACCGAGGGCGTCCCGGTCAAAGACATGATCCTGACCCGGGAGCGCATGCGCGGCAGTGACACGGTACTGGTAGGCCCCAACTGCCCCGGGGTCATCACCCCGGGCGAGATTAAGATCGGCATCATGCCAGGGTATATCCACACACCGGGTCGGATTGGGGTGGTATCACGCTCGGGAACACTAACCTACGAAGTGGTTGACCAACTGACCAAACTGGGTATGGGTCAGTCAACCTGTGTTGGAATTGGCGGTGATCCAGTAAACGGGCTTAAACACCTGGACGTCATGAAGATGTTCAACGAGGACGCAGACACCGATGCCGTCGTGATGTGTGGCGAAATCGGCGGGTCGGACGAAGAGGAGTGCGCACAGTGGATTCGCGATCACATGAAAAAACCGGTCGCCGCTTTTATTGCAGGGGTAACGGCGCCCCCTGGAAAACGAATGGGGCACGCAGGTGCCATTATCGCGGGTGGGCGCGGTACAGCGAGCGACAAGATCAGCGCACTGGAGAACGCGGGCGTTACGGTAACCGCCAATCCAGCTGAGATCGGCCTGGCAATGTGCCAGGCAATCGGCAAAGAATAAGAGAGGCCCGTTCGGGCCCGCTACAGGCCGGCGAGAACGGCGCTGATACTCTCTTTCGCGTCGCCGAACAGCATGCGGGTGTTTTCCCGATAGAACAGGGGGTTATCCACTCCGGCGTACCCGGTCGCCATGCTGCGTTTGAGGACAATAGTGGTTTTTGCCTTCCAGACTTCAAGGACCGGCATTCCGGCAATCGGACTGTCGGGGACTTCCTGTGCGGCGGGGTTGACGATGTCGTTCGCCCCGATAACAAGAACAACATCGGTATCCGGAAAATCGGCGTTGATCTCATCCATCTCGAGAACAATATCGTAGGGAACGCGGGCCTCTGCCAACAGTACATTCATGTGGCCCGGCATTCTCCCGGCAACCGGGTGAATTGCAAACCGCACTTCTATACCGCGGTCTTTGAGGGTCTTTACGAGTTCTGATACAGGATGCTGGGCATGAGCAACCGCCATCCCGTAGCCAGGCACAATGACGACGCTTTCCGAAGACGTCAGTAGCTGCACCGTTTCCTCAGCTGACACCGCGACGGCCTCGCCTTCGATCTCGGGTCCGGAGCCGCCGGATGCTTCCCCACCAAAGCCTCCCAGAATCACGGACAGAAATCGACGGTTCATCGCCCGGCACATAATGTAACTGAGAATGGCGCCGCTTGAGCCCACCAGGGCACCCGTCACGATGAGAAGATCGTTCGCCAGCATAAAACCGGTTGCTGCAGCTGCCCAGCCAGAGTAACTGTTCAACATCGAGATTACGACAGGCATATCGGCACCACCAATCGCGAGCACCATGTGCAGGCCGAAGATAAATGCCAGTCCGGTCATGATCAGAAGAGGCCACATGCCGGCATCGACAGAATCCGCACCCACAAACAGGATTCCCAGCCAGATACAGGCGAGCCCAATCCCTAAGTTGATCAGGTGTCGCCCGGGCAGCATTAAGGAACGGCTGTGGAGTATGCCCTGGAGTTTGCCGAATGCAGCGACGGATCCGGTAAATGTAACGGCCCCGATCAGGACACCGAGGAAAACTTCCATGTCATGAACGACTTTCTCAGCTCCTGTGAAATGGGTGCCAGGATCCAGGAACGAACCGAAACCGACGAGCACCGCGGCCAACCCCACAAAGCTGTGCAACATGGCCACCAGTTGGGGCATGGCGGTCATTTCCACGCGAACCGC
>CAYSMI010000012.1:7161-15361 GCA_964432165.1 uncultured Acidiferrobacter sp. | reverse complement strand
ACCGCGAGCAACGTTACTACGCCAGAGGTCGAACCCATTTGCAGTAGCGCGCCAATTACGATGATCCCGCTGATCGCATTGGTGACGCTCATTAGCGGGGTATGAAGGGCTGGTGTCACGTTCCAGATGACCTGCCACCCCACGAAAACCGCGAGGACAAACACGGTGAAGTGGCTCATGAATGACTTGGGAGCCACTGCGCCGACACCGAGAATCAGCGCGATCACGACGGCGAGTCCGACCACACTGCCCAGTGCCGAGCGTTCCTTCGGCTCAACCTCAGTAACAGTCGCAGGGGTCGACGACTTCTCTGCTGGCGGCGGCGCGACAGAAAGGCGCGGAGGCGGTGGAGGCCAGGTGACCTCATGATCGTTAACTACGGTCAAGCCCCGGATCACTTCATCTTCCATATCAACATTGAGCTTCCCGTCTTTCTCCGGGCAGAGTTCGGTCAGAAGATGAACTACGTTGTTACCGTATAGTTGACTGGATTGGGCCGCCATCCGGCTGGGAAGGTCAGTGAAGCCGATGACCGTAATCCCGCTATCGGAGGTAACCTCTCCGGGGCGGGTCAACTCGCAGTTACCCCCCTGTTCAGCGGCGAGGTCTACGATGACGCTTCCCGAGCGCATGAGCCGGGCAGTCTCGGCGAGGATGAGCTTCGGGGCAGGCTTTCCAGGAATTAGCGCCGTGGTGATGATAATGTCGACGTCCCGCGCTTGCTCCTCAAACAGTTTCATCTCCGCGGCAATGAAGGCCTCGCTCATCACTTTCGCATAGCCGCCTTGTCCGGCTCCTTCTTCATCGAAATCAAGCATGAGGAACTGTGCACCCATGCTCTCGACCTGCTCTTTGACCTCTGGCCGTGTGTCGAAGGCGCGAACTATGGCGCCCATCGCGGAGGCTGCCCCAATGGCGGCAAGTCCAGCAACTCCTGCACCGATGACGAGCACCTTGGCCGGCGGGACTTTTCCCGCAGCGGTGATCTGGCCGGTGAAAAAGCGTCCAAAATGGTTTGCCGCTTCGACTACGGCCCGGTACCCGGCCACATTGGCCATAGAGCTTAGGGTGTCTAATTTCTGGGCACGGGAGATTCGAGGCACAGCGTCCATTGCCAGCGTTGTGACGCCCCGCTGTGCCAGCGCTTGGAGCAAGGCCGGATTCTGTCCGGGCCCGATCAGGGAAACCAGCGTTTTGCCAGAGCCCAACAGCGAAAGCTCGTCGAGCCCTCCATCGGCTTCGGTCAGGGGCGCTCGAACCTTGATGATGACGTCGCAATCCTGATAAAGGCGATCAGTTGAATCAACGATAACCGCTCCCAGGTCTCGGTAGTCCGCGTCAGAAAAGCCAGCCGCGTTACCAGCGCCGATTTCAACATGTACCTCAAGGCCAAGATTGATCGCACCAGGGATAGAGGCGGGGCTGAGCGAAACCCGCTTTTCGTTACTGGCCCGCTCAAGGGGGATGCCGATAATCATTTTGCTTCTTGGGTAGGAGTGCGCTCAAAAGTGATCGCGGGATTGTCGTTGAACCCTAAGTAGCAGACAAGTTCCTGCTGGTGATCTTGGCTCTCTCATTGGGGGTATTCGCCGGAACCGCATGAGATATGAAAACCAAGGGATTACGATACACGGGAATTTCGGTATCCTTCACCTATCCCAGGTTTCATGGTAAGACCAGATGATCGAGACAGGAGAGCTTTCGCAGCGATTGAAAGATATGGCCGAGCGTATCGAGACGCTCAGGGGGTATCTTTGACTACGAGGGACGTAAAGAACGGTTAGCCGAGGTATTGTTGCGGCTGGAGGACCCCAGCGTCTGGAATAATCCTCAAGAGGCCCAGCAACTCGGGCAGGAACGGGCGAGTCTCGAAGCCAGCACCACAGCACTGGATGCACTGTCTCTGAAGACAGAAGAAGCATCAGAACTTTTGGCATTGGCTCGCGAGGAAGAAGACAGCGAGTCTGTTGATCTTATCGCTGTTGAGGCCGATCAGGCGCTCGCGGAGCTTGAGACACTCGAGTTTCTCAGGATGTTTTCGGGCGAACTGGATGGGTCCAACGCGTTCCTCGATATCCAGGCTGGGTCGGGTGGAACCGAGGCGCAGGATTGGGCCGACATGCTACTGCGCATGTATCTGCGTTGGGCAGAGGCCGAAGGCCTCGCCACGGAACTCATCGAGCGTTCTGATGGGGAAGTGGCGGGAATAAAAAGTGCCACGATTCAAGTCAAAGGGGAATACGCATTCGGTAAACTCAGAACCGAGACCGGTGTCCATCGTCTGGTCCGCAAGTCCCCATTTGATTCGGGGAACCGAAGGCATACCTCCTTTGCGTCAGTGTTTGCGTATCCCGAGGTAGACGAAAGCATTGAAATCGAGATCAACCCTGCCGAACTTCGGATTGATACTTACCGTGCCAGCGGTGCCGGCGGCCAGCACGTCAACCGCACGGATTCAGCTGTTAGGATCACGCATCTTCCTTCGGGCATCGTTGTCCAGTGCCAGAATGACCGTTCCCAGCATCGCAACCGTGCAGAGGCAATGAACATGTTGCGCGCTCGCCTGTACGATGCAGAGATGCGCGAAAAGCGAGAAAAACAGCAGGAACTTGAGGACACCAAAGCAGACATCGGGTGGGGCAGTCAGATACGGTCTTATGTGCTGGACCAGTCACGGATCAAGGATCTTCGCACCGGCGTTGAGACGGGGAACACACAGGCGGTTTTGGATGGAGAACTGGGATTGTTTATAGAGGCCAGCCTAAAGGCGGGGTTGTAACGTAGACTCAAGAGTTATGAATCAGAAGAACGAAAACGACAGTGAGCAGGTTGCACAGCGAAGGGCGAAGTTAACTGCGCTTCGCGAAACCGGAAATGCGTTTCCGAATGACTTTCGCCGAGACGCCGAGGCAGCGGAGCTGGTCTCGAAATACAACGGAACTGAAACGGAAGCGCTGGAGTCACAGCAGATCGAGGTTCATATTGCCGGACGCCTGATGACCCGGCGGGTAATGGGCAAAGCCGGATTTGCCCATGTCCGCGACGAGTCCGGGGATATCCAGATCTATGCCCAGCGTGATGCGCTACCAGAGGGTGTGTACAACAGCGTTTTCAAGAAACTCGATATCGGCGATATTGTTGGCGTGTCGGGGGTGCTTTTTAAAACCCGCACGGGTGAACTGACCGTCAATGTCCGTAGTCTCAGACTGCTGGTGAAGTCTTTACACCCGTTACCTGAGAAATATCACGGCCTGACCGATATTGAGACCCGGTACCGACGCCGCTATGTCGATCTTCTGGTTAACCAGGAGTCGCGGGAGGTGTTCCGTAAGCGGGCGGCTACCGTCAGGGGGTTGCGCCGGTTTCTCGATCAGCGGGGCTACCTTGAGATTGAGTCACCGATCATGCAGTCGATTCCGGGCGGGGCAAATGCCCGACCGTTCGTGACCCATCACCACGCCCTCGATGTGGACCTTTATCTGCGAGTGGCTCAAGAGTTGGCGATCAAGCGGTGTCTTGTAGGCGGGTTCGAGAAGGTCTATGAACTGAACCGTAATTTCCGGAACGAAGGCCTCAGTACGCAACACAACCCGGAATTCACGATGCTGGAATACAACGAAGCCTACGTCGATTTTGTCGATTATATGAACCTTACCGAGGAAATGCTTCGCGAGGTTTCCGGCGAGGTCACCGGCAAGACCACTCTAAATTATCAGAACGAGCAAATTGATTTCTCAAAGCCGTTTGCCCGGTTTTCGATGGCCGAGGCGGTATGCGAACACAATGGATCACTTTCCGTCGATGACTGCTCAGATCCCGACGCCCTCGCAAAACATGTCCGGTCGATAGGCCTTGAAGCCCCGCAAGGGAAGACAGCGGGTGAGCTGCTACTTGCACTCTTTGAGGAGACAGTTGAGGGCAAACTGATTTCGCCAACGTTTATCACGGGGTATCCTGCCGAGGTGTCACCGCTGTCCCGTCGTCAGGAGGCTAATCCAGAGTTCACCGACCGTTTCGAACTCTTTGTTGCCGGGCGGGAACTCGCCAATGGCTTTTCGGAACTGAACGACCCGGAGGATCAGGCGCAGCGATTCCGCGAGCAGGCCAAATCGAAGGCACAGGGCAACCAAGAAGCCATGTTCTATGATGAAGACTACGTCACGGCACTGGAGTACGGATTGCCGCCGAATGCCGGAGGGGGTATTGGTGTCGACCGTTACGTGATGATCCTCACGGACAGCCCATCAATACGTGATGTGTTGTTATTCCCCCATATGCGTCCCGAAGCGGCTGACTGACACCGGAAAGCCGGTGAGGCGCAGATGATCCGTCCTGTCGCGCTGTTCGTGGGGTTACGCTATACCCGGGCTCGAAGGCGTAACCATTTTGTCTCATTTATCTCGGGCGTATCCATCCTGGGAATCACGGTTGGAGTGTGGGCGCTGATTACGGTGCTTTCCGTCATGAACGGTTTCGAGCGGGAACTGCGTGACCGGATATTGAGTGTGGCGTCACACGCAACGGTGAGCGCTCGAAACGGCTGGCTGCAGGATTGGCCGGAACTGACGCGCACGGTTACCGGCCATCCCAAGGTGCTGTCCGGAGCTCCGTTTATATACGGCCAGGGCTTGCTGACCCGCGCGAACGCAGTTTCCGGGGCGCTCATCCGGGGGGTGCTGCCGGAACGCGAGTCCCAGGTTTCGACCATCCTTGAACACCTAAAGACGGATGAGCAGAACCCGCTCAGCCCGGGCGACTGGAAGATTGTCCTAGGTTCACACCTGGCGCGATCCCTGGGCGTCGGGGTGGGAGACCGGGTCACCCTCATTGCCCCTAAAGGAAAGATCACCGCAGCAGGATTGCTGCCACGAATGCGCCGCTTTGAAGTCAGCGCGATCTTCGAATTGGATATGTACGAGTACGATTCGGGGATTGCATTGATTCACCTCGATGATGCCGCGCAATTGCTCGAGACGGGTGGGGGTGTTACGGGTGTCAGGCTTCGCCTCGAGGAGATCTATGACGCACCCTTGATCAGTGCCGAGCTGCAGCAAAGCCTCGGTGGTGCTTTCAGGTTGAGCGACTGGACGCGCGAGCATGCCAATTTCTTTACTGCGCTTAAGATTGAGCGTCGTGTGATGTTTGTCATTCTCCTGCTCATCATTGCGGTCGCAGCCTTTAATATTGTTTCTACTCTGGTCATGGTGGTCACTGACAAGCGCGCCGATGTTGCCATTCTTCGCACAATGGGGCTCCCCCCTTTGCAGGTGATGGCGGTGTTTATTGTTCAGGGAGTGGTTATTGGTTTCGGAGGAACCCTGGTTGGCGGGGTACTTGGCGTATTAACAGCACTCAACATAGAGACACTGGTGCCTTGGGTGGAAAATCTGCTGGGTATCGAGTTCTTCCCGGCGAGTGTTTATGTGATTAGCGACTTTCCCGCAGAGCTTCGCTGGCCCGACGTGTATCTGATCTCGGGGGTTTCATTTCTGATTTGTCTGGCGGCGACTTTGTATCCTGCGTGGCGTGCCTCCCGTACGCAGCCGGCAGAGGCCTTACGATATGAGTGAGGTCAAAACCGTTCTGGAGTGCCGGAACCTCTGCGTCAGTTTCTCCGAACCCGGCCTGTCGGTGGATGTTCTCCGGGGAATCAGCCTCTGTATTCAACAGGGTCAGAGCCTATCGATCGTCGGCGCTTCAGGCAGCGGCAAAAGCACGCTGCTGCATACGCTTGGGGGCCTTATGCGCCCAACTGCCGGAGAGATCTCACTTGCCGGCCATGCGTTGAACGGGCTTTCCGCACGGCATATAGGAGAGGTCCGAAACCGTCATCTCGGGTTTGTATACCAGTTTCATCACCTGCTTCCAGAATTCTCCGCGCTTGAGAACGTAGCGATGCCATTGCTGATTCGAGGCGAATCAGTACAGTCAGCAAAGAAGCAGACCAGAGCAATACTGGAACGCGTCGGGCTTTCCCACCGACTCAGGCACAAGCCGTCCGAGCTTTCCGGAGGTGAGCGCCAGCGCGCAGCCGTGGCCCGAGCCCTGGTCACAAATCCTGACTGCATTCTGGCGGATGAGCCCACCGGGAACCTGGATCAGAAAACTGCAGAACAAGTTCAGGAACTGCTGTTGGAGCTAGTCAGGGGAGAGCGGCTTGCCATGGTGGTGGCCACACATGATCTAGTGTTTGCGCGGCGCCTGGCGCAGCAATACGAACTGCAAAACGGAAAGTTAGCCGAGGCGGGTACTTAAACCGCAATACTTTCGCAAAAGCTCGTCTCGTCACTAGCACACCCGATGGCCGGCTGACCTGTAAAAACATCACAGCGACGCGAGGCATCTTGCGCCTATATTTTTGGACCACAATTTGGTCCGGTTAGGCTGGGATGGAAAAGCGTCTCACGGTTGCGGTAGCGTTTGCCGCCGGCATCTGCATAGTCACGTTGCAGGTGTCATTGACGCCGAAGGTGATCTTGGCAGCGTTGGCGACGGTCGCGATCGGCCTGGCGATCGGCTGGCGGGCCGTGGTCCCGGCAGCAGTACTTCTCGGATGGGTGTGGGGCAGCATGGCCGGTTATCACGCCTTAGAGCAGCGCATCGCCGACGCCGATGTGGATGCTCCCCGCACTCTCTCAGGAACAGTCGTGGGCGTGCCCCGACGAAGCGGTCGTACAGTCCGCTTTGATCTTCGCGTGGACCGCGCATCATCCGGCAGAGGTCAGGGGATTGGAGGCCGAAAGGTCCGACTGAGATGGTACGACACAAGCCATGATCTACACCCCGGGGATCAATGGCAATTGAAAGTCAGACTCCGCCCGCCGCGGGGATACCGGAATCAACACGGCTTCGACTATGAACAATATCTGCTGCGTAACGAGATCAGCGGTACAGGATATGTCCTGGAAGGAAAAAGGTACGTAGAGGCGAGACAGGACGGTAGCAAGGGCATAGATTTTTTCCGATCTTCCTTTAGGACGGCGCTTAAGGGGTCGTCCAACCGTCTTGATAACGAAGGCATCCTGATAGCGCTTGCGATTGGTGAGCGATCTGACCTGGGTTCCGACACCAGACGGCTTCTTCGGCAGAGCGGGCTCAGCCATCTGGTGGCCATTTCAGGATTGCACATAGGACTTGCTACTTTATTTGCCTACGGTATCGCTGCGGGATTGTGGAGACTATTCCCGCGCGGCTGTCAGCAAATACCAGCCCGCTATACCGGTTGGGTCGTCGGGATCGCGACAGGCCTGGGATACTCCCTTGTTGCAGGGTTCCCGGTATCGACGATTCGGGCATTCATAATGGTGTTGATCGGGGGCTTTCTTGCCGGCTCCTGCGCACGAACATCTCCTGAAAACCTGCTTGCGGCTACGATGTTCTTGGTTGTACTAATGTGGCCATTGAGCGCGTCATCGCCGGCGTTTTGGCTCTCTTTTAGCGCGGTCTGGCTGATGTTCAGATTTTTGCCAGATCGGCCATCAGAAGAGCAACGGGATGATCAGGTGAAAAATCGGGATCAAGTCTCAGTGAAGGCCCGGTGCGTTCGGTATCTGTCGGTCTTGGTAAAGCTTCAACTGATACTCCTTGCAGGAATGGCGCCGCTTCTGGTTTACCTGTTTGGTGAAATTCCGCTATCGGCGCCCATTACTAATTTGATCGCGGTTCCCGCGTTTGGATTTATCGTTGTCCCGTCAGTGCTGAGCGCCCTGGGCCTCTATGTTGCGGGTTTCAGTGACTGGATTCCCTGGGTGCTCTGGCCTGCGGATCAACTGGTCACCGGCATTTTGCGGATCGCACAATCTGTCTCTGGTTTTAAGGGTTCGGTGGTTAAGGCAGATCCCGGAACCGGTGTGATTCTGCTTGTCGGACTTGGGGTAATTTGCATCAGTTCGTCCGGGGGGAAAAGACTCGGAATTCTGCTTCTGGTTCTTGCTGTGGGCTGGGGAGGCAGCCTCATTGGGGGTGATAGGAAGTTGAAGGATGGGGAGTTCAATATCGCGATGCTGGATGTGGGTCAGGGCCTTGCGGTGGTTATTACGACCAAAAGACACCTTCTGGTCTATGACTTTGGTCCGCGATATGGTGGGTTCAGCCTAGGGGAAGCAGTGGTGCTGCCCCACCTCGCTGGAGAAGGGCGAAGCAGGATCGACGCAGCCGTGCTCAGTCATGACGCTAACGACCACGCCGGGGGTTTTCCCTC
>CAYSMI010000012.1:0-7061 GCA_964432165.1 uncultured Acidiferrobacter sp. | reverse complement strand
TCAGGGAGCAAGTCAGGATCTGGGATACGGCCAAACATGGGCAGATCGATCTTCAAAGTGGTGCAAATGGATGGCAGATAAGGACATTTTTGGACGCACACGCCAGATTCTGGCACTAGTTTCCGGGCTGGGCCTGTAAGAAAACCCGAGCAAAGGTAGAATTCGGTGCACGGCTCGGTTCCGTAGCCTCATATCTTTTTCACCTCTGAAGGTAGACAGCGTGCTTGAGTTTCTGCGAAGCGGGGGGTGGCTGATGCTGCCGATTCTCGCCTGTTCGGTAATCTCTCTTGCGATCATCATCGAGCGGTCCTTGGCGCTGCGCCGCAGCGTGGTGACGCCCGCCGGTCTTTCGGCTGATATCGATCGAGCAATCGCCCAGGGCCAGCTGGATGTTGACCGGATCGCGAGCCTCAGAAGGGGATCAGCCCTGGGACAGGTTCTGGCAGCGGGACTTGCGACGGCTCAGAGCGATCCCGGGCGGGTTCAGGAGGCAGTGGAAGACGCCGGCCGGCATGTGATCCACGGGCTGGAGAGATACCTCAATGCGCTGGGGACTATCGCAGCAACTACCCCGTTGCTAGGGCTACTGGGAACCGTCATCGGCATGATTAAGGTATTCGCGGCAATCACGACCTCCGGGGTGGGTGATCCGCAGGTGCTTGCAGGTGGAATTTACGAGGCATTGATCACGACCGCCGCCGGGCTCTCGATTGGCATCCCGAGCCTGATGTTTCACCGGTACTTCCGGGGCAGGATCAACGAGCTGACGGTCGAGATTGAGCAGCAGGCACTTCGACTTCTGGATCTTCTACGTCAGAGAAACCTTCGATGAAGTTCGCAACACCGGTTGCCGAAGAGGTGTCGATCAATCTGACACCCCTTATCGACATCGTTTTTTTGCTCCTGATCTTCTTTATGGTCTCGACCACATTTCAGCGCGAGACGGAACTGGAAATCGCATTGCCCGAGGCGAGTGTCCAGCCACAGTCGCGCGAATCTGTGAGTGCGGTTGTGCTCGAGATCAGTTCCAAAGGCCTGTACCGGGTGGGAACACAGTCCGAAGACGGAATATCTGAACTCAGCTCAGCCGAATTTGACAGACTGGGTGAGATTCTCGACGGTATCTCCAAAAAATACGCAACAACAACGTTGATCATCAAGGCCGATGCAAAAACCAGTCACCAGGCGGTCGTACGCGCACTTGACGCTGCGCAACGGGCTGGCCTTAAGAAAATCAGGTTTACAGCGGAGATGACGTCGCCGTGACGGGCAACGAGACCCACGGCAGTGGCTTCGCCCTCTATCGGCGCCTGCTGCGGTGCGTCTGGCCGTACAAAGGAATCTTTCTGATCAGTGTGCTTGGGATGGCCATTGTGGCGTTGTCAGAAGTCGGGTTTGCTGCTCTGCTTAAGCCGATCATGGATGGCGGATTCGTGGAGCGGGATCAGGAAATCATCAGGCTGACCCCGTTTCTGCTGATGGGTGTTTTTGTCGCAAGAGCGATCGGTGCGATTGCCGACGAATATTGCATTGCTTGGGTTAGCCGCCGCGTCATTTTTGATCTTCGCGAACTCCTCTTCGCCAAGATACTCCGGCTGCCTGCCCGGTATTTCGACATGAATCCGACAGCAGACCTGATCTCGCGTCTGATCTATGATCTTGAACAGGTCTCCACCGCATCAACCATGGCCGTACGCGTGATGGTCAAGGACATCCTCCTTGGGCTAGGACTCGTGACCTGGATGTTTATGCTCAGTTGGCATCTGACATTGATTTTCCTGCTCGTCACGCCGTTGGTCGCGGTGGTGGTGCGTAAGGCATCCCACCGGTTCCGACGCTCGAGCAAAGGGATTCAGGACTCTATGGCTGGAATTACGCACATCACCAAGGAGGCATTGCAGGGACAAAAAGTGGTTAAGGCCTACGGTGGCTACCGAGAGGAAGAAAAAGCCTTTGTGGAGGTCAATCAGGCCAACCGAAGGCGATCGCTGCGAAGGGCAGTCGTAGCGGCCGTCAGTGTGCCCATGCTGCTCCTGATATCCGGTGCGGGGGTCTCCGGAATCATCTACCTTGCACTCACCGACACCATCGGGCAATTTGTGAGCGCAGGTACTTTTGTATCCTATATGGGGGCGATTCTGCTGCTGATGGGCCCCATCAAGCGTCTTGCGCGCATTAATGAATATATCCAGGCAGGCATCGCGGCAGCAGGCAGCGTCTTCAGCCTGATGGATGAGCCACAAGAGTACGACAGCGCGACTGACTCCGGCAGGGAACTCTCGGGAAGACTCGCGTTTCAGGATGTCACCTTTGAATATCCAAGAGGGCAGGAGCGTGCGCTTGATGGCGTGTCGTTTGACATGGATGCCGGTCAGACTATCGCGCTCGTTGGCGAGTCCGGCAGCGGCAAGTCGACGGTCGCATCGCTACTGCTCGGGTTTTATGCGCCCACCACCGGGGAGATCCTTTTGGATGGCAATTCGATCGAGAGTTACTCAAAGAAGGAACTACGAGAACAGATCGCACTGGTTCCGCAGGAAGCAATCCTTTTTGATGGGTCAATCGAGAAGAATGTCTACTATGGTTCAGGCCATGATCCTGATATCGATACAACAGTCTTGTTTCACGCGACAGGAATTGATCTCTTCTCAGCGACTAACGACGGAGTGGGGGAACTGGGTTCACGACTGTCAGGCGGCCAGCGCCAGCGAGTCTCGCTCGCACGCGCGTTATCTCGGAAAGGAGCCATGCTGGTTCTCGATGAAGCCACTTCGTCGCTCGACATGTTATCCGAGCAGGCCATGAAGGAAGCCATCGCGCAGTTTCGGGGAGATCGGTCACTGCTGCTGATCGCCCACCGGCTGAGCTTTGTCACCCATGCAGACCAGATACATGTTTTTGCATCTGGAAAAATCATCGAGTCCGGCACGCACGATAGCCTTCTGGCGCAAAACGGCGCCTATGCAAAGATGTGGCATACCCAGCAGGCGAAGGCCCAGTCAGACCGGGACGCCTGATACGCCCCATGAGCCTGTCGGATCAGTTGCAGAAGCACTGGCATCGGGTGGACGCGGTAAGTATTTTGCTGCTGCCTTTGAGCCTGATCTACTGGCTCGCAATCGGGGCCAGAAGATGGGCATATGCTGTCGGTGTTTTTAAGGTCCACCGATTCCCTGTCCCGGTCGTGGTGGTGGGGAATCTCACGGTAGGAGGGACCGGCAAAACGCCATTTGTGATAGCGCTCGCTGAGCAGCTCGTCAGGCTGGGCTGGCGACCCGGCCTGGTCAGTAGGGGGTACCGGGGTGAGCTCTCTCAGGCGACGATGGTGCCGCCTGATGGGACACCTGGGCACTTTGGTGATGAGCCTGTGCTGATTTCCCAGAAAACCGGTCTCCCGGTAGTTGTCGCACGAAAGCGGGCCGAGGGGGTGAAGCGGCTCCTCCAGGAATCTGTCGATATTGTTGTCTCAGATGACGGTCTTCAGCATTGGGCAATGGGGCGATGCGCGGAGATCGCGCTGGTTGACGGGGAGGAGGGATTTGGCAACGGGTTCCTTTTGCCAGCGGGACCGCTTCGCGAGCCTTCGAGTCGGCTTGCAACAATCGACATACGGGTGCGTCGAGGCGCCAAGGCGCGCGCCGGAGAGTACTCCATCGATCCGTGTTTGGGGTCCGCGCGTAACCTGGTAACGGGAGAGGAGACGGCGCTGGCGCAATTTCAGGGCCAGCCAGTGGTCGGGATCGCCGGTATCCACCGACCCGGTCGGTTTTTCGGGATGCTAAAACAGCAAGGGTTAAACGTTTCCGAGCGAAAATTTCCCGATCACCATCGGTTCTCGCCGGACGACATCCCCGCTCACACAACCGTCCTGATGACCGAAAAGGATGCTGTCAAGTGTGGTACGTTTGCCAGAGAAAACTGGTGGGTGGTGCCGCTTTTGATGGAAATCCCGGAGGCGCTCATGGAGGACCTGGAGCGGCTGATTGACAAACGCTGAGATGACAGAAAACTACACAGTGATTATCCCGGCCCGGTTCGCCTCTGAAAGGCTGCCCGGTAAACCGCTGCGGGATATCGCCGGTAGACCCCTCATCCAGCGGACATTTGAATCTGCGGCACAAAGTCGCGCCTCGAAAATCGTAGTGGCGACCGATGATGAAGGAATCGCCCAGACGGTTCTCCGGTTTGGTGGCGAGGCCTGTATGACAGCCGCGACTCACCAAAGTGGAACCGACCGGGTCGCCGAGGCGGCGCAGATACTTCAGTTGGCTGATTCGGAGATCGTGGTAAATGTTCAGGGGGACGAACCTGACATGCCAGGAGATCTCGTTGACCAGGTAGCGGGTTTACTCAGCCAGGACTCTGCGGCAATGGTTGCAACCGCCTGCTGCGCGCTGGATAACCCGCAGCAGTACTCGGACCACTCCGTTGTGAAGGTTGTTACCGACGCCCATGGGCATGCCATCTATTTCTCGCGCGCTGCAGTACCGCACACCCGCGAGAGTTCAGAGAGTTCCCCGGAGGGGGTACCGTGGCGCAGTGTACGGCGCCATATCGGTATTTATGCCTACCGTTGCGACTATCTCCAGATACTCGCGCAAACGCCGCGGTGCGATCTTGAGACCACGGAAGGTCTTGAACAGTTGCGGGTGCTGTGGATGGGGGACAAGATTGCCGTTTCTGAGGCCCGCCGGGCTCCAGGACCAGGAATAGATACTGTCGCGGATCTTGAACGGGCAATTCGCGACTTTTCAAGGGAGTGACATCGTATGGCCCGACAAGACAAGGTTTCAGTGCTCTTTGTCTGTATGGGCAATATCTGCCGGTCTCCAACAGCGGAAGCGGTCTTTGGTCAACAGGTGAAGGTGGCGAATCTCGTCGATCGGTTAAACATCGATTCCGCGGGTACCCATGCGTACCACGTTGGGGAGCCGCCAGACAACCGCGCCCAGGAGGCTGCTCTTGAGCGTGGCCTCGATCTTTCGCGAATCGTGAGTCGTCAGATCACAGCGACGGATTTTTTTGACTTTGACTACATCCTTGCTATGGACCACGACAATCTCGATGTCCTTCGCAGGCGTCAACCCAACGAATCCAAGGCGCATGTCGTGTTGTTCCTGGACTATACGGCCGAGTATGTAGGTCAATCGGTACCTGATCCTTACTTTGGGGCGGCAAACGGTTTTGCGCTCGTTCTGGACCTCGTCGAGACGGCGAGCCGGGGACTGCTTGAGAGTATCCACAAAGCGCGTTCGCTGTCCTGAATAACATCCGGAAACAGATATCAGATGCCTGGCCAATTGATGGTGAGTATCGAAGGGACTGCTCTTGATGCCGCAACCCGACAGCGCCTCTCACATCCCCAGATCGGCGGCATCATTCTCTTCGCCCGCAATTTTGTCAGTCCGGATCAACTTTCAGATCTTACTGCCGAGGTCTGCGCCCTAAAGAGCCCCTCGCCGCTTGTCGCCGTTGACCAGGAGGGCGGGCCGGTTCAGCGCTTTAAAAACGGTTTCACCCGGTTGCCCGCGATGGGCATGATCGGGGAGTGCTACGACATTGATCCTCCTGATGGGTTGGCTCTTGCGCGAGCGACCGGGATCGTACTTGCGAATGAACTGCGGGAGTGTGGTATTGATTTCAGTTTTGCGCCTGTGGTGGATTTGGGTCCGGATAATCGGGCGATCGGAGCGCGGGCCTTTCACCGGGACCCGAAGGTGGTTCAACGGTTGGCTGTCCAGTTGGCCGGCGGGATGGCGCTATCCGGTATGCGCGCGGTTGCCAAACATTTTCCTGGGCATGGCGGAGTGCGGGAAGACCCTCATGACGAACTCCCCTGTGATGAACGATCGATGGACAGCCTCCGAGAGCATGACCTTATGGTCTATGAGCATCTTGAGACTGGAGTTTTTACCGGGGTGATGACCTGCCATGTCCTTTTTCCGGAGATTGATACGGTTCCTGCGACACTGTCACGCAAACTCATCACCGATGAACTCAGGGGTCGTTTGGGTTTTAGGGGGCCTGTTTTTTCAGACGATCTGATGATGGGGGCGCTTGGGGCCTACGGAGAGGCATCTTCCCTGGTGCGATCAGCCATAGGAGCCGGCTGCGATATGGCGCTCCTATGCAATAACGACGCTGTTACAGACTCGGTGATTGAGTATGATGATTTGCCAGGCTTCACCGAAGATGCACGTTTAAGGTTGGAATCGATGCGGCCAGCACAGGACGCGGTGCCTGATACGCTGACCGTCGAACAGGCCAGAGAAGAGATCAGGAGATACACCTGAGGTTACAGCCTCGCGCGGCCCAGCGCCTTAACCCTCGGCCCGCTCCATATATTCCCCGGTATCTGTATTAACCCGGATCTTGTCTCCGGTATTCACGAAAGCCGGTACGATCACCCGAAGACCCGTCTCGACAATCGCAGGCTTGCCGGATCCCGCAGCGGTCTGGCCTTTAACGACGGTTTCTGTCTCGGTTACTTCCAAGACCACACTCGCCGGGAGCTCAAGGCCGATCGGCTGTTCGTTATAGAAATTAATCTGGACCTCCTCGTTCGGCAGTAGAAAATCTGACTGCCCGTCAAGGTCGTCCGCAGCAATGGGCAGTTGTTCAAAAGAATCTAGGTCCATGAATACGAGATCACCGCCCTCGGGATAGAGATACTGCATCTGGCGCGGTTCAACATGAGCCTTCTCGAGCTTATCCTCCGAGCGAAAGCGCTCGTTTAACTTGGTATTATCCGAGATGGCCTTCATCTCAAGCTGAGCAAAGGCGCCGCCTTTTCCAGGCTTTACGTGGGCCTTCTTAAGGACCCGCCAGAGTTTGCCCTGATACTCGACAAGATTGCCAACGCGTACGTCTGAGGCAGATATCTTCATGAAACTGGTAAAACGTCATATTTTGGGGGTCGGAAGTTTAATGGTTTGCACACAGGGCAACAACTGAAACGGCGGTTTAATGGCAAACAAGAAATACATCGACAAGCCTCGAGGCGCTTTGGCTAAGCGCTACTACAATGCTGGCTGCCAACGGTGTCCGCGTCTCGCCGGGTT